>CABQJB010000005.1 GCA_902464195.1 uncultured Megasphaera sp. | reverse complement strand
AAATAAAGGAAACAGAACGATTGCTATTGGCTTGATGTTGTTTGCATTGTTCTTTGGTGCAGGGAACCTGATCTTCCCGGCTGCCATGGGGCAGGCTGCCGGCTCGAATGTCTGGTGGGCTGTCCTGGGCTTCGTCGTCACCGGCGTCGGCCTTCCGCTGGCCGGGGTCCTGGCTATGGGCTATTCTGGCTGTAAGAACTTGCAGGAACTGGCAAGCCGCGTCCACCCGGCATACGGCCTTTTCTTTACGGTCATCTGTTATCTGACTATCGGGCCGTTCTTCGCCATTCCCCGTACGGGCAGCGTCTCTTATGAAATCGCCGTCCGTCCCTTCTTGCAGGGCGGTGGCAATGACATGATCATGACGGGCTTTTTGGTCCTGTTCTTCGTCATTTCCTTCTGGCTCTCCGTATCGCCGCAGAAACTGGTCGACCGCATCGGCAAAATCCTGACACCGGCTCTGCTGCTGACAATCTTGCTGCTCATCGCCAAATCTTTCATTACGCCCCTCGGCTCGCCGCAGGAACCGACTGCTGCTTATGCAACAGCCAGCATCGCTGCCGTACAGGGCATCCTCGATGGCTACAACACGATGGACGCTATCGCCTCGCTGGTCTTCGCCATCCTGGTCATTGAATTCGTCATGGAAGACGGCGCTACGGAACCGTCGGCTATCACTAAGGAAGTCTTTAAGGCCGGCCTCATTGCCGTCAGCTGCCTGGCTTTCGTCTACATCTTCATCGCCAAGATCGGTGCCGACAGCGTCGCCGCTTTCGGTATCCAGGAAACAGGTGCACCGGTCCTTTCCAAGAGCGCTATGATCCTCTTCGGTAACGTCGGGGCTGTCATCCTGGCCGTCATCGTACTCCTGGCCTGCTTATCGACGTCCATCGGCCTGATTACGTCGTGCGCTACGTATTTCAATGAACTCGTCGGCAATATCGGCTATAAGAAATGGGTCACCATCTTTACGGTCATTTCTTTCTTCGTTGCCATGTTCGGCCTGAAGACCATCATCGTCGCCGCTATTCCGGTCTTGATGTTCATTTATCCTCTCGTCGTCGCTATCATCATCCTGACCTTCCTCAACAATCTCTTTGATGGACGGCAGTGTGTCTACGCCTGGACCATCGGCCTGACGCTCATCCCGGCATTGGTCACGGGGCTCCAGACGGCGAAGATTTCCTTAGGACCTATCGATAATATCTTCAATACCATGGTGCCGCTCCACACACTGGGCATGGGTTGGATCAGCTTCACCATCGCTGGGTTCATCATCGGTTTCATTTGGAAAGCCGCTGTTTCTTCAAGCAAAGCTAGTCAGTAAGGATGGGAGGCACATTTATGAATATCTTACGCCGCAAATCCTTCGATGACTTGCTGGCCCATACGCAGGAAAAGAAATTGAACAAGGCCCTCGGCGCCTTCGATATTACCCTCATGGGCCTGGGTATCATCATCGGGACGGGGATTTTCGTCCTCACCGGTATCGGCGCGGCGAAATACGCCGGTCCCGGCCTGATGTTATCCTTCGTCTTCGCTGCTATTACCTGTGCTTTTGTCTGTCTTGCTTATTCCGAACTGGCTTCGTTTCTGCCCGTATCCGGCAGCTCCTACACCTATGCCTATGCGTCGCTCGGTGAAATCTTTGGCTGGTGGGTCGGCTGGAGCCTCATCCTGGAATACTCGGTCGGCGCCAGCGCCGTAGCTGGCGGCTGGTCGGCCTACTTCGTCGGTATCCTTCATTCCTGCGGCATCGACTTGCCGAAAGCCTTGACGGCTGTGCCGGCTGACGGCGGACTCATCAATCTGCCGGCGGTCCTCATCGTCGTCCTGGCGACGGCACTCCTCGTCGTCGGCGTCCGCGAAAGCGCTCACGTCAACCGCATTTTGGTATACGTCAAGATCGGGACGATTTTCCTCTTCCTCTTCCTGGCGGCACCGCACATCGAACCGATGAACTGGCAGCCGTTCCTGCCCTATGGCATCCACGGCGTCTTTGCCGGCACGGCCGTCCTCTTCTTCGCTTACCTGGGCTTCGATGCCTTGTCAACGGCAGCCGAAGAAACGAAGAATCCGAAGCACGACATGCCTATCGGCATTATTTCGGCCCTGGCCATCTGTACGATCCTGTACATCGCTGTCTGTGCGGCCATGACTGGCGTCGTCCCGTATCCCATGCTCGATACGGCAGCACCGGCGTCGTTCGTCCTGGAATACATCGGTCTCCATCTCGGTTCGGCCATCGTCGGTACGGGCGCTATCTGTGGTCTGTCGACGGTCGTCCTGGGCATGCTCTTCGCGCAGAGCCGGGCTCTCTACTCGATGAGCCGTGACGGCCTCATGCCCATGAGCCTCTACAAGGTTCATCCGAAGTTCCATACGCCGTATATCATCCAGATCGTTATTGGCATCATCGTCGCCTGCATCACCGGTTTCACACCGATCCACATCGTCGCTGAAACATGCAGTGCCGGTACGATTTTCGCCTTTCTCTGCTCCTGCGTCGGCATCCTCGTCCTGCGCCGGCTCTATCCGGACCATCCGCGCGGATTCCGCTGCCCGGCTGTCCACGTCATCGCTCCGCTGGGCTTCATCTGCTGCGCCTTCATCTTCTCCGAACTGTCGCCGCATACGCTGATGCTGTTCACAGGCTGGACCATCCTGGGCCTCATCATCTACATGGTCTACGGACGTAAACACAGCCTCTTGCAGAAAGAAAGCAGCCATTCGTAGTTCGTAAGCTCCGTCCTGTAAGGGCTTGCACGTGGCAAGCCCGCCAAGCCTCCCAATTATAGGGGAGGTGGCCCGAAGGGCCGGAGAGGTTTCATATGACAAAAAAGAGGATGTCGCATTATGTAAAAATGCATAATGCGACATCCTCTTTTTGCGTATTAAGTTTGCAGAGAAAAGCTTTAAATTTAAAACCGTCCGCTAACCACTAACTACTAGTCACTAACCACTTAAAATGGCTTATTTCACTTTATTCTTCAATGTCCCGATGGCGGGGATGGTGATTTCTACGGTGTCGCCGGAGTGGAGGAAGCGGGGCGGGTTGAAGCCGACGCCGACGCCACTGGGCGTACCCGTAGCGATGATGTCGCCCGGGAAGAGGGTCGTACCCTGGGAGGATGGTGTGGATCGCTCGGGGATGGTGAAGATGAATTCGCCTGTCGAGCCGTCCTGACGGACTTCATTGTTGACTTTCGTGACGATGTCGAACGTGTCGGGAGCGGCATCGCGCAGGAGGATATACGGCCCGATAGGGCAGAACGTATCCAGGCTTTTGCCGTGGAACCACTGGACGTGGTTCGCCTGCAGGTCCCGCGCCGTGACGTCGTTGAGGATGGTAAAGCCGTATACATGGTCCATGGCTTCGCCAACGGTGATATCCGAACCTTCCTTGCCGATGATGACGGCCAGTTCGCCTTCATAGTCGACTTGGGATGTGACGTTCGTATGAGGGTCGATGAGGTCATCCGGGCCGATGACCGACGACGTAGCCTTGGTGAAGATGACCGGGTATTTCGGCGGTTTGGGCATAGCCGTCTTATCGAATTCGGCGATATGTTCCGTATAATTCTTGCCGATGCAGAAAATATTCCGTTCCATATGGGGAATCGGCGCCATGATGCGTACCGTGTCCAGCGGTTTCGCCTTGACAGCGCCGGTCTTTTCATTCTGTTCCAGTGCGTCAGCCAGGGCCAGCAGGCCGTCGTTGCCCTGCCGGATGAATTCCAGCATCGTTTCCGGAAGGGGTGTGAAAAAAGCTTCTTCCAAAGCGATGGCACCGTATACGCCATCTTCCGCTTCATTCAGGACGCCCCATTGAACGAAACCGAGGTCTTCAAAAGTAACCAGTTTTTTTATCATCATAAAAATTCGACTCCTTTACTCATGATAACTTATTATAGCATGACCACTAAAGAATGACTATCCTCTTCATAGAATAAACGCAGTTCGCAGGCGGCCGGTCGCAGGTCGCAAAAAACGGCCAGCGACCGTATGCGTAGGGACCGGCCCGGTCAGGGCGGCCCGTTGCGAGATTCAATTACAGCCCATTCGGGTGTAATGGCAGGTCTTTACGAACCACGAATCACTAACCACGAGCCGCTGCTTTTCCTCGGACTCAGATGCGGCCCTGCCGCAACAGACTCAAACTAACAACGACGCTTCGGGAAGCCCTCAGCGCGTAGCGGGCCGCCCGCCGCCGCTGTTCATTCTGGAAACGGTCTTGCACCTCCCGATGGTCGATACCTGACGGTCAGAAAGGCTTTGGGACGCTCCCTACGGTATCTCATGTAGGCGATGGGGAATAACGCTGGCAGTCTGCCGCAAAAATACACGGACATTGGCTGAATTGTAGGGGCTTCCCGTGGGAAGACCGCCAGGGATATTTGACCACAGCCTATTCGGGTATAATAACAGGATTTTACGATGGATACGAAAATGGCTGTTTGAGGTGGAAAATTTCGTACGATCCACACGCCGATGGTATGACAGGGGAAACCCGAGAGATGCAGGAGATACGTACGCCTGCCGAATAATCTGAAAAAGCGAGGTGCTTTTTCATGCCTGGAACAGGAAATACGGCCCTGCTGCTTCATCCGAATTGTCGTTCTACCATTGTCGGCAGCCTGTACAGACCGGAGAAAAAAAGATGGGGACGCTCATTGCCAGGAAAGAAAGGCAAGACGCATTTGTGTGCCGGCTGATATGACGTATAAGGAATGGCGGGAAAAAGTAACTCATGGTATACTGTTTTCGGAGAGTGAAAACGTGAACGGTAAAGTCGAGCAAGCAAGAAAAAAGAACCATTTGTTCCTAATTACGGATGCTGCCATTAATAAAATTGCACTATTGAATATTTTCGCTAGTTGGCAGGATGATGCATTGCAAAAAATGAATCAGCAAGTGCTTCGTATAGCACAACAAGATAATGACAGTAAAGAGGTTTTGTTAATCAGTGCGGATACTTTTTTACAAAATCCTGTCGTTATTTACGGAACTGACAATAGTGTTGATTTTTCTAACAATATTGAAGTTGCCGCCCTTAAGCAGGATTCCTATGCAGGGGAATTGGTTTTTTCTCACAATCACCCTACGACGAAAAGCTTTTCTTTTGCGGATATAGCTCTATTTGTCGTTGATGAATATATTGGTGTTTTTGTAGTAGTTACGAACCAGGGACAGGTTAATTGCTTGCAGAAAGCAGTTAATTTCGATTATAATAAAGCTAGGGAATTACTTAATGAATTGTACGACAAATATGAAATGGGACAATTCCCTGATGATGAAAAACGCCAGGAATCAGCGGCGAAAGATTTCTTGGGGCAAGCGCGAAAGGTGGGAATACGGTATGTTAAAGCTAAAGAATAATGTTGAACTATTATCTAAAGAACAATTGCAGCTATTACGTGCTGGTAAAAGCCCATGGCCAGACACGACAGCTCCTAAACGGCCGAATAAAAATTTACCTCCCAAAAAAGAAAAGAAAGTTTCGTTTGCTTGATGTTTTTTAGCACTCACGAAGTGGGTGCTTTTTTTCATGCCCGGAACAGGAGGCCGCCATGCATTTAGACTGGTACAATAAGGCTTCCCGGAAGACGGGGATGCCTAAACGAGTTCATCATTTTAGCGTCTGAGTAATCAGGCGCTTTTATGTATCACATCGGCCTGCCGTCAAAAAATCGTCAAAAATACGCGGCCAGCGCTCGTATACGTAGGCGATGAGCGATGAACGAGTAAATGGCGATGTCGTCAGTTTGAATGTCTGACGCTGCGTTGCAGCATCTCAGTCCGGGCGGCCTGCGGGCTGTGACTGCGCTCTGTGTCCTCATTTTCCTAAATCTACTGGAAACAGTTGCAAAATAGGCGCTAATCACGGTATAATGTGATATTGAAGGCATTTATACATATATGAAAGGGAGATACATCGATGGATAACGAAACGACTAAAAATTTTATTGAAACTATTATCGATGAAGACAACGAAAAGAATACATATGGCAAGCGGGTCCATACCCGTTTCCCGCCGGAACCGAATGGCTATCTCCACATCGGCCACGCTAAGTCGATCTGCCTGAATTTCGGCATTGCCAAGAAATATGGCGGACTGACGAATCTCCGCTTTGACGATACGAATCCGTCGAAAGAAAATACGGAATATGTAGAATCGATTAAACGCGATGTCAAATGGCTCGGTTTTGACTGGGACGACCGCATGTTCTATGCATCGGACTATTTTGATAAACTCTATGAATATGCCAAGAAATTGATTCGCCTGGGCAAGGCTTATGTCGATGATTTGTCGAGTGATGAAATCCGCGAATACCGCGGCACGTTCAATACGCCGGGGAAAGAAAGTCCGTACCGTAACCGCAGCGTCGAAGAAAACCTCCAGCTCTTTGAAGAAATGAAGGACGGCAAGTATGCCGATGGCGAAAAGGTACTGCGAGCCAAGATCGATATGGCCAGCCCGAACCTCAACATGCGCGACCCGGTCCTTTACCGTATCGTCCATGCTTCGCATCACCGGACAGGTGACAAATGGTGCATCTATCCGATGTACGATTTCGCCCATCCTGTATCGGACGCCATCGAACGCATTACCCATTCTATCTGCACGCTGGAATTTGAAGCTCATCGCCCGCTGTACAACTGGGTCCTCGAAGACTGGGACGATCCGCAAGGCCAGAAACCGCGGCAGATCGAATTTGCCCGACTGAATGTCACCAATATGATTACGAGTAAGCGCAAACTGCGCCTCCTCGTCGAAAAGGGCATCGTCAGCGGTTGGGATGATCCCCGTATGCCGACCATTTCCGGTATCCGCCGCCGCGGCTATACGCCGGAATCGATTCGTGACTTCTGCGAACGCATTGGCGTCGCCAAGGCGGACAGCATGGTCGATATTTCCCTTCTGGAATACTGCATCCGCGAAGACCTGAAGATGAAAGCACCGCGCCTGATGACGGTCATCGACCCGATCAAGGTCGTCCTCACTAATTATCCGGACGGCAAGACGGAAACGATGACGGCCGACAACAATCAGGAAAACGAAGCCATGGGCACGCGCGAAATGACGTTCAGCAAGAACCTCTATATCGAACGCAACGACTTCATGGAAGAACCGGTCAAGAAGTTCTTCCGCCTGGCTCCGGGTAAAGAAGTCCGCCTCAAGTATGCATACATCATCAAATGCGAAGAAGTCATCAAAGACGAAGATGGCAACATTGTCGAACTGCACTGCACGTATGATCCGGAAAGCAAGAGCGGCAGCGGCGCCAACGCCAACCGCAAGGTCAAAGGGACGTTGCACTGGGTCAATGCTGAAGATGCTGTCGATGTCGAAACCCGTGTCTATGACTATCTTTTGAAGGACGATGGCAGCGAGGAAGAAGGGGAAAGCAAGGATTTCCTCGACCAGATCAATCCCCACAGCCTCGACGTATACCACAGCAAGGCCGAAAAGGCATTGGCAACGTATCACGTAGGTGATAAGTTCCAGTTCCTGCGCCAGGGGTATTTCGTCATTGATCCCGATACGACGGCAGACCACCTGGTCGTCAACCGCATCGTCGGCCTCCGCGACACGTGGGCTAAGATGCAGAAAAAGAAAAATCAATAAGTGATTATTAAAAAAGGGGCTGCCTTTCTCAGAATGGATTAGAATTTCATGAGAAAGGGCGGCCCTTTCGTATCTTGCGTGTATAATGGAGGTAGGTCATGAAAACCCCTGGCTCACACAGTCTGCTGTTCTTCTTTATTTTCCTCATCGTCGGCGGTATCCTCGGCGGCATTGTCGGGGAAGCCCTGTATGCTGTTCCGGCCCTGAAGGGCATTCTGCCGGCCTTGACACAGCATTATGAAATCTTGAATATCCAGAATATTCACCTCAATCTCTATCTCATGGAATTGCAGTTTGGCATCCATCTGGCCCCGAATATGCTCAGCATCATCGGTGTTATCCTGGCAGCCATTCTCTTTCGTCATCTTCAATAATTTAGGAGGGATTATTACATGCTCATCTTAGCTTCTGGTTCGCCTCGTCGCCGCGAACTGCTGACGCAGATCGGCGTCGCCTATATGGTCAATCCGAGTACGTACAGTGAAGAATCACCGAAGAAAAAGGATCCGGAAAAATACGTCCAGGCCCAGGCATTGGGAAAGGCCCGCGATGTGGCCGGGAAATTCCCGGGCCAGTGGGTCCTCGGTGCCGACACTATCGTTGCCATCGATGGGGAAATGCTGGGCAAGCCCAAGAATGAAGCTGCGGCCATCGAGATGCTCCGCGCATTGTCCGGGAAGAAGCACTCCGTCTATACGGGTATCGCCCTGATCAATGGCCATAAGGAATATACCAAGGTCGTCGAAACGAAAGTCTGGTTCCGCCGGCTCAGTGAAAAGGAAATCAAAGCTTATGTCGCTTCCGGGGAACCGCTGGACAAAGCCGGGGCCTATGGCATACAAGGCCGGGCTGCGGCTTTCGTCGATAAGATAAACGGTTCCTATACCAACGTCGTCGGCCTGCCCTTGTCCCAGGTATGCAAGTTGTTCCACAAGGCCAAGGTCCATGTATGAGCGATCCTTTCCGCAGCCTCGCTGTTTGTGAGAAACCGCGGGAAAAATTCCTTCGTCACGGCCCTTCGGCGGTGACCGATCAGGATTTGCTGGCGATTCTATTGCGGACGGGTACGAAGGGACAATCCGTTCTCGATGTATCGCGGCAGGTCCTTCATTCCCTGCCAGGGGAAAATATTTGTTACCTCAGTGATACCAGCGTCGGCGACCTCTGCGAGATTCCCGGTATCGGGACGGACAAGGCCGTTACGGTCTGTGCCGCTGTCGAGCTGGGGCGGCGTATTTCCCGGCAGCACGTAAAGGAAGCGGCACCTGACTTCAGTACGCCCCAGGCTATTGCCGGTTATGTCATGGAAGATTTGCGCTTTTTGCCGCAAGAGCAGTTCGGCGCCGTTTATTTGTCGACGAAGAACCAGCTCATTGCCTATCGTACGCTGACTATCGGTACGATCAATGCCAGCCTGGCCAAGTCGCGCGAGGTCTTTCGCTACGCCCTGCGTTACAATGCCGCAGCCGTCGTCCTGGTCCATAACCATCCGTCAGGCAACCCTGAACCGAGTCACGAAGACATCGTCGTGACCCAGCGCATTGCCGATGCCGGCCAGATCATGGAAATCCCCGTCCTCGACCACATCATCATCGGCGACGGGACTTTCGTCAGCCTCTGTGAACGCGGCTACGTGTAAAGACAAATGTATCGAGACAAATGACAGGGTTTCATGCTATAATGGATGTAAAATACCGTCCGCCTGCAAGCGGGAAACTGGCAGTGCGGTCTCTGAGGTGAGCCTTATGATTCTTTACTTTTCAGGAACGGGAAATTCATTATATGTGGCCAAGAAGCTGGCTGAACTGACTGGCGATACGGCTGTGCCCATTTCGGCCATCCATGAACGGTGCCAGCGTATCCAGGACCGCATCATCGGCTTTGTCTTTCCTGTCTATTTTGGGGACCTTCCTGAACCCGTACAGGATTTCATCAGACAGGTCCGTTTCCAGAAATCGACCTATTTCTACGGCATTGCTACCTGTGGCAGTACGCCCGGCCGGTCGCTCAGGACGATGGACCGGATCCTCCGGCGCCAGCATTGTTCTTTGTCCTACGGGGCGGTCCTGCCGATGATTGCCAACAGTACCATCGCATCGCGCCGCCATATCCACTATGATACGAACCGCCTGGACCACGCCGATGAGCTGATTGCTGCTGCAGCCGATAAGATCCGCGGGCAGATCCGGGATACCGAAGCTATCCGTTCATCTGTCTCGGCCTGGCTCATGAACCTGGGCTTGATCCGTCGTGCCGGCGAACGCTGGCTGACGCCGTCTGTAGATGGGGGACGCTGTGTTGCCTGCGGCCTCTGTGCCCGCATCTGTCCCGTGAGCAATATCATCTGCACGGCGAAAGGGGCCGTCATCGGCTCTCATTGCAGCCATTGCCTGGCCTGTGTCCACTGGTGTCCCCAGCAGGCCGTCACTGTCCATGGTAAACAGGTCCTTTCTGAAGACCAGTACCACCATCCTGACGTCACGGCCGAAGACATGACGCGGCGATAAAACACAGATTGAAGTTGAACGTTTGAAGTTTGATGTAGTGGCTTTTCCCTTTAGGACGGCCTGCATCAAACTTCAAACATCATACATAAAAAACGCGCTTGTATTTATCTCCTTCATAGGTTAAACTAAAACAGGCTGTGATATTAACAGCCATTTTCAATGTATCTATGGAGGAGGTATTTTTTTGAGACCTATACAGCTTCAGCTACAACGTTTCTGTCTGTTCTTTTTCTGTATCCTGGCGCTGGTATTATCGGGATGCGGGGAAACGGCCCAGCCCGCCCGGGAGACACAGCAGACGTATACCCTGACCGACCAGCTCGGCCGGGAAGTGACTTTGCCGGAAAACCCGCAGCGCATCGTCGTCTTGCAGCATCATTCCCTGGATATCCTGGTGCAGCTCGGCGCCAAGGATAAAGTCGTCGGTGTCATGAAGAACTGGGATAACCTGCTGGACAAATCCTTTGCCCATGTCATGCCGGGCATTGCGGACCTGCCCATGCCAGGGACGCTGAAAGACGCCAGTGTCGAAGAAATTGCCCAGCTGAAACCGGACGTCGTCATCGTTTCCAACCAGATGCCGCGGGAAACGATTGATAAATTAGAGAAATTAGGCATTCCCGTCGTCGGCATCACCCTGTATACGGCCGATAAGGAACAGGCTTCGACGCTCAGCCCGGATTTGAAGGACCCTGAAGAAGCCTACAACGATGGCCTGCGCCGGGCCGTCACTATCCTGGCGCGGATTGCCGGTAATCCCGACCGGGGCGAACAGCTCCTGGCCTATATCCAGAAGAACCGCCAGATCGTGAGCGACCACTTGGCAGAAATTCCTGAAGACCAGCGCGTCCGCGTCTTTATGGCCAATGAAAATAATTATACCTACGGGACCGGGAAATACGTCGGCCTGGCTATGAAGCGGGCTGGTGCCAAGAATGTCGCCGAAACCTTGAAGGGCTATGTACAGGTCACGCCGGAACAAGTCGCTGCCTGGAATCCTGATGTCATCTTTGTCCAGAGCCGGTATGCGCCGATCCTGGAACAGATCAAGACGTCGCCGGCCTGGCGTGAAATCAATGCCGTCAAGAACGGTCGTCTCTACATGGCACCGGATTATGCCAAACCGTGGGGCAATCCGACGCCGGAGTCGATGGCTTTGGGCGAAATCTGGCTGGCTAAGACGCTCTATCCGGACCACTTCCAGGATGTTGATATGGATGCTCTGGTCAATGATTATTATAAAACCTTCTACGGTGTGCCGTATGACGCATAGGAGGGGCCATGACATCGTTTTCGCTTACTTCTTTTTCACGGCGCCGCTTCGGCCTCTTCGCTGCCATCCTGGCGGTCCTCCTGCTGGGACTGTTCCTCGTGTCCATGACGATGGGCAAGTATAGTATTTCTCTGGACCGGGTCACAGCCATCGTCCTGTCGCCGTTCGTCCATACGGGCATCCCCTGGAGCCGGATGGATGAGAACATTCTCCTGGAAGTACGGGCGCCGCGGGCTCTGGCCGCCGTCTTCATCGGTGCCGGCCTGGCTGCGTCGGGCGCCGTCTTCCAAGGCCTCTTCCGCAATCCCCTGGCATCGCCGTATACCTTGGGTGTTTCCAATGGCGCCGGCTTTGGGGCGGCCCTGGCCATCCTGCTTTGGGGCAATACCTGGATGGTCCAGGTATCGGCTCTGGCCTTTGCCCTGGTGTCGGTCTTTTTGGCCCTGCGTTTGGGAAAGACGGCCCGGCACAGTACGGTCACGCTGGTCCTGGCCGGGGTCATCGTCGGTAGTCTCTTTGCGGCGCTCGTATCGTTCATCAAATTCACGGCCGACCCCTTCGACAAGCTGCCGGCCATCGTTTTTTGGCTGATGGGGAGCCTGGCTTCCGTGAATACGACAGCCCTTTGGGTAACGGTACCGGTCATAATCTTATTGCTGGTCCTCTTGACGCGCTATGGCTGGCGCATCAATATCCTCTCCCTCGGCGATGCTGAGGCCCAGTCGTATGGCGTCGACGTCCGGCGGGCCCGGCTGGGGCTCATCCTTTCGTGCAGCCTCTTGGCAGCTGTTTCCGTCTCCCTGGCTGGCGTCATCGGCTGGATCGGACTCATCGTGCCCCATCTGGCGCGGACCTTCACCGGTCCGGACTATCGCCGCCTGCTGCCGGTATCCAGCCTGCTCGGCGGCATGTACCTGTTGCTGATCGACGACTTCTGCCGCCTCATGACGGGGACCGAAGTGCCCTTGGGCGTCGTGACGGCCCTCATCGGGACGCCGGTCTTTGCCTATTTCATGTTGAAAGGGAAGGTGAGCTGGTAATGGAAATCACGCTCCATGACGTCTGTTATGGTTATGGCCATCATCAGGTCCTGGATGGCATTTCTTTTTCCCTGGAGACGCCGGAAATCTTTTGCATCCTCGGCGCCAACGGGGCCGGGAAGAGTACGCTGCTGGCCTGCATGGCCGGGCAGCAGACCGTACAGAGCGGGCAGATTGCTTACGATGGGCAGGACGTTACGACTTATTCGGCAGCCGGCCTGGCCCGGAAAATCGCCTATATCCCACAGTCCCACACGCCGACGTTTCCCTTTTCCGTCCGGGATATCGTCATGATGGGGCGGGCTGCCTCCCTGGGACCATTCTCGTCGCCGGGACGGGCTGAACGGCATCTGGCTGATGAAAAATTGGAACTCCTCGGCATTGCCTATCTGGCCGACCAGGCCTATACGGAAATCTCCGGCGGCGAACGCCAGCTCGTCCTCTTGGCAGCCGCCCTGGCCCAGGAAAGCCAGCTCCTGCTCCTCGATGAACCGACGGCCCATCTCGACTTTGGCCGCCAGTTCCGCTTCCTTCATATGCTGCAACATCTGCAGCATATGGGAATCGGCATCATCATGACCACCCATTTCCCGGACCAGGCCTTGCACGTCGCCGACCGCACAGCCATCCTGGCCGAAGGGAAAATCCAGGCCATCGGAGCCCCAGAAGACGTCATTACCGCCGAAAACCTGACCCGCCTATACCACATCCCCATCGCCATCTATGACGTCCCTGACGCCCATAAGAAAATATGCCTGCCTGCCGAGCCGCAGTGTTAGTATGGCAGGTTTTTACGAACCATGAGCTATTTGTCATAAATTCCGGCTGTATACAGAATTCGCTGCGGGACGCCCTCCGGGTCGTCCCCTACGGCATCGCATACAGGCGATGAAAATGAAGATATGCCGTAGTTCGTAGCGGTCTTGCAAATCACAAAAAATACACGGGGCTCGCTGTGAGATTTCGCCACAGCCTATACTTGTATAATGGCAGGCTTTTACGAACCACTAGCCATGAACCACGAACCACTAAAAAAGGGGCTGTCGCACGAAGGCTTTTGCTTTCATGCTAGGCCCCATTTACTTTATAGTTTGTAGCAATAGAGTTTATAGTTTGCAGAGAAAACCTTCAAATTTAAAGCCATCCGCTAACCACTAACTGCTAGCCACTAACAACTTAAAAGGGCTTGTCGTCGTGCGACAAGCCCTTTTTTACCCGGCTCCCTTACTTCCAGACGAGGAGCAGGGAAGCGCCGAATTCTTTTTTGAATTGTTTGCTTAGTTGTTTCATTTCGTAGTCCGCGGCGTTGTACGTCGAGCCCGGTGTCGTCGTTAGGATCATGACAGCGACGTTTTCGGCCAGTGTGACTTCGACGTCGGTGACGATTTGTTCATACGTCAGGTCCGAGGCTTCGGCCAGGGCCAGGATGGTTGAGAGTTTGCGAATCATGATCCAGTCTTCGGCAGAGGCCATATTGGCGTAGCGGTAAGCTCGTATGATTTTACGGCTGATGCCGTGGTGGAAGCCGGCGATGAAGCCCGTGATGATCTGTTCGACCTGGGTCAGGCCGTAGAGCGGGGCATGGGCAATCATAAAGGCCGAATGGCGGGCGTGGTCGTAGAAGTTGATGATCTTGCCGACATCGTGCATACGGGCGGCCGTCTGCAACAGGAGGCGTTCCCGTGGGCCGTAGCCGTGGAGCGGCTGGAGCTGGTCGAAGAGCTGGGTAGCGATGCGCGTGACCTGGTCGTAGTGGGCCTGGTTGATGATGACGCCGCTCAGCGTACCGAGGAAGTTCTTGACACTGAAATCGAGGATGTCCCCGAAACGCGGTGACGGCAGCTGGCAGTACGAAGCGTAGTATTCATAGAATAAACCTTCGCGGAGACCGCAGCCGCTGACGACCATTTCCGGACTGCCCGTCATGTCGAAGATGGTCTTGATGACGGCGGCACCGGCGACGATGAGGTCAGACCGTTCGCTGGACAGGCCGGCAATTTTTTTGCGGTTGGCACTGGTCCGCGTCGTGATTTCATGATAGAGGTTTTCAAAATTTTCCAGGGGCATGATGTAGTTATGGAGTTTCGATAATTCATAATTCGTCGCCCGCTGGTCCATTTTGGCAAAGTTACGGGCTGTACCGCCGATGCCGACGATGGGCAGCTGGATGTCCTGGATCCAGGGAACGTCGGCCATTTTTTTGCGGACAAATTTCATCAGGCTGGCAATGGCTTCGGCATCGGGATTGCCCTGGGTGCCGAATTTTTCCGTCAGCGTAACGGCACCGATGGGAACCGACAGGGAATGGATGGCTTCTCCGTCGCGGACTAAAGTCATTTCGACGCTGGCACCGCCCAGGTCGAAGATGAGGAAGTCTTTCATGGCAATGGTGTTGATGACGCCGAGGTAGCCTAAGTATGCTTCCCGTTCGCCACTGATAACGTTCATGGTAATACCCGTTTCGGCATTGATGCGCTGCAAGAAGGCTTCGCCGTTGCTGGCATTGCGGACGGCTGCCGTAGCGACGGCCCGGCACTCATGGATGTCCATGACTTCCATGATATGTTTATAGACGTGCAGGCAGGTCAGGGCCCGCTGCATCCCTTCTTCACTGATGACGCCGGTCTGGCTCAGGCCGTGGCCCAGACGGATGGCTTCTTTTTCCTGGTAGAGCAGGGAATAAGACTGGTTGTCGGCAATCTGCATGACGACAAAACGGATGGAGTTAGAGCCCATGTCGATGATGGCTAATTTTTCCATGGTATACCTCGTTTCTGCGGATGTTTATCAAGTTTATCGTTTACCGTTTCCATTATACTACAGAATAGAGAGGCATGCCGAAAATTTTTACAAAAAATATACATACATACGGTGACTTTCATGTATAATAAGAGGAGTATCAGCTAGACAGCAACTATACAGTCAAGAAAAGTGGGGAGAGTAATGGAAAAACAAACCCGGAATGTTTTCGGTATCATCCATATCGGGACAGTCAATATGACCTTGAAGGTCATTGCCTACTCGTCTTTGGATGATATGGAGATCATCGAAAACGTATCCCGAGAAGTAAAATATGGGGAAACGGTATTCCAGCGCCATCACGTCAGTTTTCAGTCCCTGAATGAGATTTGTCAGGTCCTGCTGGGATTCCGCCAGCTCCTTCGCGACTATGACGTCAAAGACGTCCGCGTTCTGTCGACGACAGCCATCAGCGAAGCCGACAACTTGATCAGTGTCCTCGACCAGATCCATATCCGTACGGGCTTCGACGTCGAAGTCATCCACATGACCAAGGAAATCTATTATAAGTTCTTTGGTCTTTATTATAATGTATTGAAGGGCCATTTCAATTTTGCCGATAAAGCCGTCATGCTCCTGGACATCACATCCGGCGGCGTCGGCCTGACATGCTGGAAATCGGACCGCCTCTTGTTCCAGCAGAACATCCATATCGGGTCTCTTCGCATCCTGGAAAATTTTACGGAAAAGCAGCGCGATGAGCTGACTTTCCCGACGGCTGTGCGCGAATATATTTACGGCACCCTCTATCCGCTCTGGAAGGGCGTCCAGCAGTATGATATCAAATATATCGTTTTGTCTGGCCGCGGAGCCAACCTGGTAGCCCGCCTCATGGGCAAGGCCAGCGAGAACGGTCTCTTCCTGATTACGCCGGATGAACTGCGCCAGTTCGTCTATTCCTTCAAAGGTGTCACGCCGTTCAAGCTCATGAAGCGCTTCGGCCTGTCCCAGAACCTGGCCAACGTCATCATGCCGACTATTCTCTTGTATTATGAACTGCTGCGCATCGTCGACATCGACATGCTGGTCGTCATGCCGACGACCTTCACCGAAGGCTATACCATGCATTATGTGGCTGAAAAGACTCATAATGACTATATGGCCCATCTCCAGGGCCTGCTCCTGGATATGATGCGCCGTCTGGCCAATAAATACTTGTCCGATTCCGTCCATTCCGCCCGTATCGAAGACTATTGCAACGTCCTCTTCCAGGCGCTGTACCAGTTCATCGGTCTTGATTACAGCTATAATTATTTGCTGCGCCTGGCCGCGATTTTCCACGAAACGGGGAAATTCATCAATATCCGCAAGCATAACCTTTGTACGTATAACCTCATCAAGGAAACAGACCTCTTCGGCCTGGCTGACGATGAAAAGGAAATCCTGGCCGCCGTCCTCTACTATGCCTTCGACGGTACTTTGCAGGAAGCGTCGCCGGTCTATCACGCCCTGACGCCGCGGCAGAAGGTCATTACGGCTAAACTGACGGCGATTTTCCGCCTGGCCGATTCTCTGGATAAGAGCCATTTAGGGAAAATCAGCACTATCCGGGCAGAACTCAAGGAAGACGAGCTCGTCGTCAGCTATACAGCCGACGCCGATCTTTCCCTGGAACGCTGGACGTATCTGAAAATGGCTGTCGACTTTGCCGAAGTCTTTGGCATTTCGACGAAATTAGTGAAAGGATAAGATAATCATGGCAGATTTTACGGATGCTCAATATTTTTTAAATCGTGAATGTACATGGGTCAAATTCAATGAACGGGTCCTGCGCGAAGCCATCGTCCCGTCCAACCCGCTGCTGGAACAACTGAACTTCATCGCCATCGCCGCGTCGAACTTGGATGAATTCTTCATGATCCGCGTCGCCGGCGTCAAGCACCTCGTCGAAAGCGGTGTCAAACACATCGATATCGCCGGCATGACGCCGCAGGAACAGTTTGAAGCCATCCAGTCCATGGTTCATAAGTTGGTGGCCGACCAGTACCGCTACTATGAAGATATCCAGCAGAAACTGCAATCTCACGGTCTGCACTTCATCGGTGTCGATGCCCTCGACGATGACCAGCGGCTGTGGCTGGAAAGCTTCTTTGAACGGGAAATCTACCCGGTCGTCACGCCCATGGCCGTCGATTCCAGCCATCCTTTTCCGTTCTTGTCCAGCCTGAACCTGAACCTGGCTGTCCTCTTGCGCCGCAAACAGGGGGACCGCTCGGTCAAGACGGCTATCCTGCCGGTCCCGACGTCGGTCATCGACCGCATCATCAAGGTCCCGGACAGCGTTTCGCCGGCTGGCAAGCAGCATGAAGGCCAGCAGTTCCTCTTCCTGGAAGACGTCATCGCCGCCTATGCGGAACGCTTCTTCCTGGGCTGCGACATCCTGGAAGTCGAACCGTTCCGCGTCACCCGCGACGCCGACCTGGATATCGACGACGATGCTGAAGACCTCCTGATGGAAGTCGAAAAGAGCCTGAAGAAGCGCCGCAAAGGGGCAGCGGTCCGCCTGGAATTATCTGCTTCGTCGTCGCGCATGATCCGCGACTTCCTGCGCGATGAACTGCAGCTCGAAGAACGGGATATCTATTCGATTCCGGGGCCCTTGGACTGCAAGGTCTTCTTCTCCTTCGTCGGCATCGACGGCTACGATGACCTGCGCTATCCGCCGGTAACGCCGCAGCCGTCGTCGGAACTGGCCGCTATCGACGCACCGGATTTTTGGTCGGCCATTGCCGAACGGGACGTTATGGTCCATCATCCTTATGAAACCTTTGAAACGGTAGAGCATTTCATCCAGCTGGCTGCGACGGACCCTCATGTCCTGGCCATCAAGCAGACGCTTTACCGCGTCAGTAGCAAGTCGCCCATCATCGCCGCTCTGGCCCAGGCCGCGGAAAACGGCAAACAGGTCACGGTCCTCATGGAAGTCAAGGCCCGTTTCGATGAAGAAAACAATATCCACATGGCCCGAAAGCTGGAAAAAGCCGGATGCCACGTCATTTACGGCATCATGGGCCTCAAGACCCATTCCAAGATCACCCTCGTCGTCCGCCGCGAAGAAGACGGCATCCGCCGCTACGTCCACTTGGCTACGGGCAACTACAACGGCAAGACGGCCCGCATCTACACAGACGTTGGCATCCTGACAGCCAATACCCTCATCGGCGTCGACGCCTCGGCCTTCTTCAACCTCTTGTCGGGTTATTCCGATCCTCCTCAGTGGAATAAATTGGCCGTCGCTCCGCTCAACTTGCGGGAAACGATTTATCAGGAAATCGATCAGGAAATCGCCCAGGCCAAGGCCGGAAAGAAAGCCCTCATCGTCGCCAAGATGAATTCCCTCCTCGATAAGTACGTCATTGCCAAGCTCTACGAAGCGTCGGCGGCAGGCGTCAAGATCCGCCTCATTGTCCGCGGTATCTGCGTCATCCGCCCGGGCTTGCCTGGCATCAGCGAAAACATCGAAGTCCACAGCATCGTCGGCCGCTTCCTGGAACACAGCCGCTTGTTCTATTTCTACAACGGCGGCAAGGAAGACGTTTTCATTTCTTCGGCCGACTGGATGCCGCGAAACCTCAATGAACGCGTCGAATTGATGACGCCTGTCGAATTCCCGCCGCATAAAGAACGGATCAAGCGCATCTTGAAAGTATACTTCGACGACAACGTCAAGGCCTATGCTATGAACAGCGACGGCTCGTACCGCTACCTGGCAGACGAACGAAAGGGCAAGCCTGTCAACGCCCAGGATACATGCCAGCGTGAAGCCGAACGGCTGACGTCGGAACGGAAGAAGGCAGCCCGCCAGTTCCGTAATGTCGTCCTGCGTCCGCGTCCTGCTGAAGAAGACAAGTAAATTGACAAGCCTGCCGGTCTTTGCTAAAATGAAAAGAAAAGCATTAGGAGGCATGGCATGGACTGGAAACGATTCAGCATGACTGGATTCAAGAATAAACGACCGATTACACGCATGTACGCGACGATGATCGCCTTATTGGTCATCGTGTCCCTGACGGGGTTCATCGATAGAGGGAAATCCGTGACCCTCGTCGCCGATGGCGAAACCCGGCAGGTATATACCCACGCTGTCAATGAAAAGGCATTGATGCGGGAAAACAATATCGACATCGGTGATTACGATGAAATCGACGTGTCGACGCAGAAACTCGACGACGGCAGCTACGTCAAAGTGCGCCGGGCCATCCCGGTCACCCTGGAGTACCGTGGACAGACCCAGGAGGTCTACACGGCCAAGCACAATTCCCAGGAAGTAGCCGAACAGTACGGCTATAATAAGGAAAAGTACCGCCCCTATGGCGACGTCCAGAAGCCGCTCCAGGCGGGTCAGCACATCGTCATCGGCCACGTATCGCGCAAGACCATCACGGAAGATGAAGTCGTCCCGTATGCCATCGAAAGCATCCCTGATGAAACCTTGGGCCAGGGCGAAGAAAAAGTTGTCCAGGAAGGGCAGAACGGCCGCAAACGGGTCAAACTGAACATCGTCAGCGTCGATGGACAGGTCGCCGACAAGGAAACGCTGTCGACGGAACTCATTTCGGAAATGCAGCCTCTGATCCGTAAAGTCGGCACCAAGGAAACCGTTGAAATCAACACCAGCACGGGCGATGTATCCCATTATCAGAAAATTATTACCATGGAAGCAACGGCCTATCTGCCGACGGACGGCGACGGCCAGTGCATCACCCGTATGGGGACGCGGGCCCGTTATGGCGTCGTCGCTGTTGACCCCAACGTCATCCCCCTGGGCTCGACGGTCTTCATTCCCGGCTATGGCGTAGCCCGGGCTGAAGATACAGGCGGAGCCATCCTCGGCAACCGCATCGACCTCTGCATGGAAGACTACGACGCCTGCATGAACTTCGGCCGCCGCACCGTACCGGTCTATGTCCTCAATTAAATTTTTAATCATCCGCTACAAACTGTAAACTTACAACTCAAGCAAGGGCAGGCATTGGAAAAAATGCTTGCCCTTGCTTGTCATATATGCTATAATATCAAAGGTTTGAATACCAAGTCTTAAAATACACACGCTTGGCGAGCTCAGCACTGTGCCCGTCCCCAGTGGGGAGGGTGAAGATGAGCGATGACCGGGCGGAGGAAAAAACAGGAGGAATCACAATTATGGCAGTAGTATCTATGAAACAATTATTGGAAGCCGGCGTTCATTTCGGTCATCAGACCCGCCGTTGGAACCCGAAGATGGCTCGTTTCATCTTCACCGAACGTAACGGTATCTACATCATCGACTTGCAGAAAACCGTTAAGAAAATGGACGAAGCTTACAATTTTGTCCGCGACCTGGCTGCTGAAGGCGGCAAAGTCCTCTTCGTAGGCACGAAAAAACAGGCCCAGGAATCCATTAAAAACGAAGCAGAACGCTGCAACCAGTACTTCGTCAACGAACGTTGGCTCGGCGGTATGCTCACCAACTTCCAGACCATCGAAAAGCGCGTAAAACGCTTGAAGACGTTGGAAAAACAGGCCGAAGATGGCACGTTTGAACTTTTGCCGAAGAAAGAAGTTACGCTCCTCAAACATGAAATGGAAAAACTTCAGAAATACCTCGGCGGCATCAAAGACATGAAGAAACTCCCGGACGCTCTCTTCATCATCGACCCGAAAAAAGAAGAAATCGCTGTTTCTGAAGCCCGCAAACTTCACATCCCCATCATCGCTACGGTTGACACCAACTGCGACCCCGATGTCATCGACTATCCGATCCCGGCTAACGATGACGCTATCCGCGCCGTCAAACTCTTGACCGGCAAAATCGCTGACGCTGTCCTCGAAGGCAACCAGGGCGAACAGACTGAAGAAGGCGCCGCTGAAGGTGCTGAAGCAGCTGAAGAAAAAGCAGCAGAATAAGATTGCTCGTTCTTTGAGAACTGAATGGTTATCATAGGAAGGTAAGGAGCCTTTGCTTCTTACCTTTCTTCAAACTGTATAATTCACATTACTTTTAGGAGGAATACTCATGGCTATTACAGCAGCAATGGTAAAAGAATTAAGAACAAAAACCGGTGCAGGCATGATGGACTGCAAAAAAGCATTGACCGAAAGCAACGGCGACATGGAAAAAGCCGTCGACTTGCTTCGCGAACACGGCTTGGCTGCAGCAGCTAAGAAAGCAGACCGCATCGCTGCTGAAGGTTTGGTTTATTCTTACATCCATGGCAACGGCCGTATCGGCGTTCTCGTCGAAGTCAACTGCGAAACGGACTTCGTCGCTCAGACAGATAACTTCAAAGCACTCTGCAAAGACATTGCAATGCAGATCGCTGCTGCAAAACCGGCATACCTCAAACGCGAAGAAGTTCCGGCTGACGTATTGGAACACGAAAAAGAAGTTCTTCGCCAGCAGGCCCTGAACGAAGGCAAACCGGAAAAGATCGTCGAAAAGATGATTACCGGCCGTATCGAAAAATTCTACAAAGAAAACTGCCTCCTCGATCAGGAATTCATCAAAGATTCTGACAAGACGGTCCAGCAGGTCGTTACGGAAGCCATCGCTAAGATCGGTGAAAAAATCGACATCCGCCGTTATACGCGTTATGAATTGGGTGAAGGCCTGGAAAAACGGAACGATGATTTTGTTTCCGAAGTAATGGCACAAGCTAAATAAGATTGCATAAGAGAACACCCAACCCGTGTTCTCTTATTTTCTAATTAGACTTGTATACCGATAGAGGAGGCACTTCTTTTATGGAATCGAAAAAGTATCATCGCATCGTATTGAAATTGAGCGGCGAAGCACTGGCTGGCAAACAGGGTTACGGCATCGATCCGGAAACGGTCGAAACCATTGCCAAGCAGGTCGTCGAAGTCAATAAGCTCGGCGTCCAGGTCGCCATCGTCGTCGGCGGCGGCAACATCTGGCGCGGCCTGTCCGGCTCGGCCAAAGGCATGGACCGCGTCTCGGCAGATTACATGGGCATGCTGGCTACGGTCATGAATTCCCTGGCCCTCCAGGACGCTATGGAAAAGAACGGCGTCGCTACCCGTGTCCAGACGGCCATCAATATGCAGCAGGTCGCTGAACCGTACATCCGCCGCCGGGCTATCCGCCACATGGAAAAAGGCCGCGTCGTCATTTTCGGCGCCGGTACGGGCAACCCTTACTTCTCGACGGATACGACAGCCGCACTGCGGGCTGCTGAAATCGAAGCCGATGCCATCCTCATGGCCAAGAACGGTGTCGACGGCGTCTATGACAGCGATCCCAAACTCAATCCGGATGCGAAGATGTTCAAGCATCTGACCTATCTCGACGTCATCAACAAAGACCTGAAGGTCATGGATGCTACGGCAACGACGCTCTGCCGCAACAACAACATCCCCATCGTCGTCTTCAACATCGACCAGCCGGGGAACATCGTCAAAGCAGCCAGCGGAGAAGATTTAGGCACTGTAGTCGACAAAGAAGACTAAAAGCTGTATGATATACTTATAAAAATAAAATAAAGAAGTGATTGACATGGAAGTGAAAGAAATCATTGCCCAGCACGAAGAAAAGATGGACAAGACCATCGAAGCCCTGAAGCGGGAATTGTCGTCGATCCGCACGGGCCGCGCCAGCACGTCGCTGCTGGACCGGATTACCGTTGATTACTATGGTACGCCGACGCCGGTCAAACAGGTCGCCAATGTAGCCGCTCCGGAACCGCGCATGATCACCATCGCCCCGTGGGAACCGAAGATGCTCGGTGAAATCGAAAAGGCCATCCTCAAGTCCGACTTGGGCCTGAACCCGAATAACGACGGCAAGATCATCCGCCTGGAAATCCCCCAGCTGACGGAAGAACGCCGTAAAGAACTGAGCAAGAAAGTCAGCAAGATTGCCGAAGACTCGAAAGTCGTCATCCGCAATATCCGCCGTGACGCCAACGAAACCATCAAGAAGATGGAAAAGAAGAAGGAAGTCACGGAAGATGACAGCAAAGAAGGTCAGGAAAATATCCAGAAGCTGACGGATAAAAAAATCAAGGTCATCGACGAAATCAAAGCAAAAAAAGAAAAAGAAGTCATGGCCGTATGATGGATATACGGATTTTTATTGGCATGCCGTTACGGTATGCCAAATCTGTATTACAGGAAAAAAATATTCCTTTTGTCATAGAGCGGACGCTGTCGCGGAGCCATTTCTTCCACTGCGACCCCGAGCAGACTTATGTCATCCGCGCCCAGAAAAGGGACGACGGCACAGTCTGCCTCTTGGTCAACGATAGCCTGGAGATGAGCGGATCCGTAGCGGCAGCCCTGCGAAATGGAGACGTACAGCATGATTAACTTTTTTGGCAAAAAGAAGGAAACAGCAGGCTCCGTGTCCGAAGCCATGCTGGATCCGAACAACATTCCCCGCCACGTAGCCATCATCATGGACGGTAATGGCCGCTGGGCCAAGCGCAAGGGCCTGCCCCGCAGTTACGGCCATCGTGCCGGTGCCGATACGCTCAAGCGCATCGTCGTCGCTGCCGACGACCTGGGTATCAAAATCTTGACGGTCTATGCCTTTTCTACGGAGAATTGGAAGCGCCCTGATGAAGAGGTGTCTTACATCATGAAGCTCATGAAGAGTTACCTGAGCAAGAATCTTCTGGAACTCAAGGAACATAACGTGCAGCTCCATGTCATCGGCGATATGAAGCGGCTTCATCCGGATTTGCAGGAAGCTTTTTCTCAGGCTGAAGCGGAGATGGCCGCCAATACGGGCCTAATCCTCAACGTCGCCGTCAATTACGGCGGCCGTCTGGAAATCACCCAGGCTGCCCGCAAGGTGGCAGAAGCCGTCCGGGACGGCCAGATCCGTCCCGAAGACATTACCGAAGCGACGCTGGCCCAGTATCTCTATACGGAGCCGGAAAATGACGTCGATTTGCTCATCCGCCCCGGTGCGGACAAGCGGGTCAGTAATTTCCTCCTCTGGCAGATGGCTTACGCCGAGTTCTGGTATACTCAGCTCTGCTGGCCCGATTTCAGCAAAGATACACTGGTCGAAGCTATTTTATCCTTCCAGGGCCGGGAACGGCGCTTTGGCGGCTTAAAATAAATCAGGGAAGGTATATGATATGTTGGCAAAACGAATACTGACAGGCATCGTCGGCGGTGCCTTTACGATTTTTGTGATTTACGAAGGGAACTGGCTGTTTTTCCTCATGGTGGCCCTCTTATCCCTCGTCGCCTGGTATGAATACGGCAACCTGGTCCACAAGCTCCACGCCGTGACGGCCGACAAGTGCGGTGCTGTATGGCTCGTCGCCATGCTGGCCGCCTATTGGTTCGGCAGTACCAAGGTCATGCTCGTCCTGGCCTTGGGCCTCTTGTTCTGGCTCATGCTGCGGACCGTCTTTTTCCACAACAAGGTCAAGCCCGTAGACAGTGCCTATACTTTGTACGGCCTGCTCTATATCGGTTGCGGTTTTCTGGCCATGCTGGCCCTGCGCAGCGGCTCTGTAGCGTCCTTCATGGGCAGCAGTTTTAGCGCCGTCATGCTGGAACCGGCGCGGTTCTTCGTCTTTCTCCTCATCTTTTCGACCTGGGCCAGTGATACTTTCGCCTTTGCCGTCGGTAAGATGATGGGCAAAGTCAAGCTCTGCCCGGCCATCAGTCCGGGGAAGACCCGCGAAGGGGCTATCGGCGGTTTCGTCGGTACCCTGGCTGTGGCCATTATCTTTTCGCTGATTTTTAAATTCTCCATTCTCCACGCCCTGGCCATCGGCGTCATCATCGGCATCATGGCCCCTTTGGGTGATTTGGTCGAATCCATCTTGAAGCGCGTCTGCGGTGTCAAGGATTCAGGGAATATCATCCCTGGCCACGGCGGCGTCCTCGACCGCTTTGACAGCCTGCTCTTCGCAGCGCCGGCTATGTACGTCTATTTGATGCTGGTCATTTAAAGGAGGGCAGGGAATGAAGGATATTTTGATTTTAGGCAGTACCGGCTCTATCGGGACCCAGGCCGTCGATGTCATCGACGCTCATCCCGAGGCTTTCCACCTGGCCGGCGTCGCCGCTTATTCCCATTGGCAGGAAGTGGCCCGCCAGGTCCGGGATCATCAGGTGAAATGGGCCTGTATGGTCGACGAAAAGGCTGCTGATGAACTGCGCCGCGCTGTCGGCCCGGCGTGTACCGTCTTTTCTGGCAGTGACGGCCTCTTGGAACTCATCGATGAATGTGACGCCCAAATCGTCTTGACGTCCCTCGTCGGCGCGGCCGGTATCGAAC
>CABQJB010000004.1 GCA_902464195.1 uncultured Megasphaera sp. | reverse complement strand
GACTTCACCATCCTCGTCGCCCCGGGCTTCCAGTGCAACCCGCAGATTGACGGCACCCACTCCCAGGCAGCCATCCTCGTCGACTACGAATCGCGGACGGTCCTCATCGCCGGTACGCGCTATGCCGGGGAAATCAAGAAGAGCATCTTTTCGGTCATGAATTATTTTCTGCCCAACGAAGGTGTCCTGCCTATGCACTGCTCGGCCAACATGGACCCGGTCACCAAGGAGACGGCCATCTTCTTCGGCCTGTCCGGCACGGGCAAGACGACCCTCTCGGCGGACCCGAACCGCAAGCTCATCGGCGACGACGAACACGGCTGGTCATCACGGGGCATCTTCAATTTCGAAGGCGGCTGCTATGCCAAGTGTATCAACCTCAATCCCGAAAAGGAACCGTACATCTATAACGCCATCAAGGCCGGTACGCTCGTCGAAAACGTCGTCCTCGACGAAGATACGCGCCATCCCAACTACTTCGACAGCAAGCTCACGGAAAATACGCGGGCCGGCTACCCTATCGACTACATCCCCAATGCAGCCCAGCCCGGCAAAGGCGGCATCCCGACAGTCATTATTTTCCTCACAGCCGACAGCTTCGGCGTCTTGCCGCCCATTTCGCGGCTCAGCAAAGAAGCGGCTATGTACCACTTCGTCACGGGCTTCACGTCGAAAGTCGCCGGCACGGAACAAGGCATTACCGAACCGATTCCGACCTTCTCGACCCTCTTCGGCGAACCCTTCATGCCTTTGGCGCCGGATATTTACGCCGGCATGCTCGGCGAACGCATCGAAAAGTACCACACCAAGGTCTATCTGGTCAATACAGGCTGGACTGGCGGCCCCTACGGCATCGGCAGCCGCATGGACCTGAAATACACGCGGGCCATGATCACCGCCGCCCTGAACGGCCACCTCGACGACGTCCCCTACCGCCACGACATGCGCTTCAACGTCGACATCCCCCAGATCTGCCCAGGCGTGCCCAACCAGATACTCAACCCGCGGGCAACGTGGGACAATAAAAAATCATACGACATCATGGCCAAGAAAGTCGCCGCCATGTTCTACGAAAACTTCAAGACCAAGTACCCCGACATGCCCGAAGAAATCATCGAAGCAGGACCGCGGGTGTAGATGGGCGCCCATCCGGGCGCCCGCAGACCGCAGTTCGCAGGCCGCAGGTCGCAGGTCGCAGGTCGCAGGCCGCAGCGACATCCATGATGTCGCACCGTAGGGGCCGTCCTGTTAAGGCGGCCCGTTGTGGGAATCCCGTTATCGTTCATCATATAGTTGCCTTTCGGACTTGGCTCAATTTGACGGGACCGCCGATGAAGATCTGCTGCAGTTCCCCTTGTTCGCCGACTTTGGCAGCAATGGCCAGGGTCCCGCCAGGCTGTTTCATGTAGCAGGCCACGTTCTTATGGGTCGTGCAGGCCAGGGCCGCTGCGACGGCTGCCGATCCACTGCCGCAGCTGTTTTCCCAATAGAGCGTATCCGTATCGCGGACGTAGACAGCGGGAATCATGGCCTGTTCCTTCGTATCGCAGAGAATCAGGCCGTAAGCCGGGAAATCCTCGCCATCGACGTAATCCTCAAGAATATGCCAGTATTCCTCTTTGTCGATGCTTTCTAAATCCGATACGAAGTGGACGAAGTGCGTAATACCCGGCAAATCGACGCGGAAAAAGCGGGCCGGCACATCGCCGGCGTCGACGAGGACACCGCTCACGTCTTCGGGATAAGGCATTTCAATGAAGGCTTCGTACCAGCCATCTCCTTTCCGGGCGACCTTAGCCGGCAGGACCGTATCGCAGCCCGAACAGGATACGTCATACACGCCTTGTTCCCCACCATCACAGGCCAGGGCCCAGGCCGCTGCCGACCGCGATGCATTGCCGCAGAACTCGCCGCCCATCATGTCGACGCGCAGGGGCTTGCCCGCTTCGCGGGTCACATAGCCGACCTGTTCCGCCTCGATGCCCGGCAGGGCCAACAACTTCGCCGCCAAAGCACTGTGTTCCTCTTTCGGCACCGGCGTCAGCACCAGAATCGTCGTATTGCCGCTAGGATCAGCCACTAAATAATCTATCGTCATCTCTATCGCTCCTTTAGTCTAGTAAAATATGTTCCTATTATACCATGATTTGTAAAATACCGCAGGACGCAGGACGCAGTTCGCAGACCGCTGTAGGGGCTTCCACGTGGGAAGCCCGTTTAAGAGTTTAGCAGATAGCAGCTAGTGGTTAGTGGTTAGTGGCTAGTGGCTAGTGGTTAGGGGTTAGCGGCTAGGGGTTAGCGGCTAGGGGTTAGCGGCTAGGGGTTAGTGGATGGTTACCGCAGTTCGCAGGCCGCTGTAGGGGCTTCCACGTGGGAAGCCCGTTTAAGAGTTTAGCAGATAGCAGCTAGTGGTTAGTGGTTAGTGGCTAGTGGCTAGTGGTTAGGGGTTAGCGGCTAGGGGTTAGCGGCTAGGGGTTAGCGGCTAGGGGTTAGTGGATGGTTACCGCAGTTCGCAGGCCGCTGTAGGGGCTTCCACGTGGGAAGCCCGTTTAAGAGTTTAGCAGATAGCAGCTAGCGGATGGTTTTAAATTTAAAGCTATCTGCTGCAAACTACAAACTATACCGCGCATGATGACAGAAACCTTCATGCGACAATCACTTAGCGACCGGCGGCCTGCGACCGGCGAACTGCGGGACGGCAACAGCCGTCCCTATACGCCCAAAATATGGTATAATGTAGTTGAATAGGAGTCATGCTCCCATCGAATTTATGATAAAGGGGTTGATTTTATGTCGAAAACGGCAGCAGATATCATGGAAAAAAATGTCATTACGGCGCAGAAAGATACGTCTATCTTTGATCTTGTCGATATGTTCGTAGAAAACAACATCACGGCCATTCCTATCATCAAAGACGACAAGGAAATCATCGGCATCGTCACCGACGCCGACCTCCTGTACAAGGAAGTCAAGCCCTGTGTCCCGCAGTACGTCAACCTCCTGGGAGCCAACATCTACTACGGCAACCTCAAGGAATACCAGCAGGGCTTCAAGAAGCTCTTCGCCTGCACGGCCGAACAGCTCATGACCAAAAAAGTCATCATGGCCGGCCCGGACGCCACCATGGAAGACCTGGCCAGTGTCATGGTCGCCGAACACCTGAAAGCCATCCCCATCGTCAAAGACAAGAAACTCCTGGGCATGGTAGAACGAAAGAATATCCTCAAACAACTCTACAATGAATACGGAGATAATGGGCAGTGAAAAAAGGGCTTGTCGCACGTGCGACAAGCCCTTTTTTAGTGGTTAGTGGCTAGTGGTTAGTGGCTAGTGGTTAGTGGCGGTTCCATGGACCGCTTCGTAGGGGCCGTCCCAGAGGGCGGCCCGCTGTGAGATTTTACCACTGTTCATTCGAGTATAATGGCAGTTTTTTACAAGTCACGAACTACGAGCTATGGCTTTTCACGGCGGGACGCCTTAACAGGCGTCCCCTACGGAATCGCATGCAGGCGATAGCTTTACATTTCTGGCTATCCACTACAAACCCATTATGGCAGCGGGCTCGCCACGTGCGAGCTCCTACATCGTTATTTATCCTCGTATACGCGGACGCGGAGGTGGAGTCCCAGTTTGTCGCAGATAGCGCGACATTTCTTGATTTCTTCGCTGTCTTCGACGTGGTCGACGACGGTGAGGACGACGTTGGGGACGTATTGTTTACAGTTGACGGCGAATTTAAGCATGGCGTCATAAGACCGGATGCCGAATTTGCTGCGCGTCAGTTCCAGGTAACGTTCCTTATTGGATGCGTTCATGCTGATGGAAATGGTATCCAGGATGCCGCCGCCAAAATCCGGTGCCGTATCACGGCCATAGGCCAGGTCGGACAGACCGTTGGTATTGACGCGGGTCTTCACGCCGGGATGTGTTTCCTTGACGTATTTCAAGAGCGTCGTCAAATCGGCCAGTCGTTCCGTCGGTTCGCCGAAGCCGCAGAAGACGACTTCGTTGATGTGGTCCCAGGGAGCGCCATCGAAGGCTTTCTTCACTTCATCGACGGTCGGTTCCCGCTTCAGCCACAGTGTTTCATTTTCGGCCATCTTCTTCATGGACCGCAGACAGAAAGTACACGAACAGGTACAGCGGTTGGTCAGATTGACGTACATGCTCCACTGCCCTTCGGGCTTCATCTTCAAGCCATCTTCGAGATCTACATATTGTCCTTGTCCTACTACAGTATAAACGATCATAATACCCTATCCCCTTTTTATCTATTGTGCCTGAACGTCAAAGGTCATTTCAATGTCGTCAGATATTCTTCAAAGGCCAGGCCGGCGTTGTGCGGCAGGTCCAGTTCTTCCGTATAGGCCATGACACGGCAGATGAAGTCTGACGCCTTCTGTACGGCCTGTTCGAGGCTTTCGCCGCGGACGACCGAGGCCGATACGATGGCCGTAAAGACATCGCCTGTGCCGCTGCGGTCGCCGCCGACCTTTTTGGCCCGGACCCAGCTCATCTTCCCCTTGTCATAAATGAAATTGCCGATGTACGGACCTTCATGGATGCCCGTCAGGATGATGCCCTGCGGCCCCTTGTCGGCCAGGGCCTTAGCCATGGCGGTGAAATCGGCCTCGCTCAGGTCGTGGTCCGGCCGGTACGGCAGGTTCAAAAGCTCACAGGCTTCGGTCACATTAGGCGTCACCACATCGGCATAGGCCAGGAGACGCCGCATTTCATCGCACATCTCCTGCGTATACGACGGGTACAGCTGACCATTGTCGCCCATGACGGGGTCGACGATAGCCAGCGTATGGGGTCCCTTGAAATCGCGGAGGAAATCGAGGACGATGTCGATTTGCCGGGCCGATCCTAGGAAGCCCGTACTGATGCCGTCAAAGGTCAGGCCGTTCTTCTTCCAGCTCTCGATATACGGCGTCATGTGGTCCGTATAATCGTCGAGGTAATAGTCGTGGAACCCCGTATGGACCGGCAAGATAGCTGTCGGCAAAATGCAGCCCTGGACTTTCAGGGCCGACACGATGGGCAGGGCCACGGCGATGCTGCAGCGGCCATAACCGGTCACATCATTGACCAAGGCCAGTTTCTTCTGATGCATATACAATCATTCCTTATCTTTTCAGGCTGTAACCATAACCATGGAATTTAGCCTTGACCAGACAAGCAGCCAGCGCATAGGCGGCAATCATATTGACGACACCTTCCCCGATGAGTCCCGGCACCATGGGGATGCCGACGGCCCAGCTGCCATAGAGGAGACTGCCCGATACGGTGTAAGACAGGACCATCCAGGCGGCGGACAAGAAAAAGCCCACGAAGACGCGCGGCGACGTCAATTTCCATTCCCGCTTATCCGGGCGGACCGTATAGAAAACGGCTTCGACCATGACGTACTTGATGATCAGCGTCGGGATGATCCAAATAGGAAAACCGCCGATGAAATCGGACAGAGCCGACCCGACAGAAGCAGCCAGCGCCGCCTGACGGCGCGTACTGAACAAAACCGACGCAAAAATAATGGCGTCTCCCAAATGGGCATAGCCCAGCGGAATGGGAATCTTCGGCACAAAAGTAAGGACAAAGACCAACGCCGTCAAAACGGCAGCATAACAAAGGCTCCCAGCCGAAACGGCCTGCTGTTTGTGTTCCATAGAATATGATGACATGTGAAATCCCCCTAACGGTTACAGAGTTTCACACATTGGCCAATGTATGGTTATGATTAATCTGTACTCTATTTTAGGGTATATTTACCCCATTGTAAATGGGACAGATTTATTTTTTTCTGTCTAACAGAAAAAAATAAATCCGTAGGGGCCGGCCCAAAGGGCGGCCCGCCTGAATCCTACAGAAAAAGTTCAATCCGTAGGGGCTCCCACGTGGGGAGCCCGTTGGGTATTTGGTAACACTCTTCCCAAACTGGAAAAGTGTTCATATTCCGGAGCGGGCTTGCCACGTGCAAGCCCCTACAAAATCAAAAGGGGACCGTGCATGACGACATATGTCTTCGTGCACGGTCCCGTTGGTTATACGAACCGCTCAATCGCACCAGCTTGCGGGATTCCCACAACGGGCCACATGCGGGCTCGCCACGCGCGAGCCCCTACAAATCAAAATGCGATGGCCCCTACGGCGACATGATTCATGTCGCTGCGAATTGCGGCCTGCGACCTGCGACCGGCGAGCTCGCCACGTGCGAGCCCCTACAAATCAAAATGCGATGGCCCTACGGCGACATGATTCATGTCGCTGCGAACTGCGGCCTGCGACCTGCGACCGGCGAGCTCGCCACGCGCGAGCCCCTACAAATCAAAATGCGATGGCCCCTACGGCGACATGATCCATGTCGCTGCGAACTGCGGCCTGCGGCCTGCGAACGGCGGGCTCGCCACGCGCGAGCCCTTACATATCCAAATAGGTCCAGCCCTGGTCCTGGTGGATTTTCTTTTCTTTCATGAGGTGGCCCAAGGCCCGCTTGAAAGCGGCTTTGCTCAGGCCGAATTTGGCTTTGATGACGGCCGGTGCCGTCTTGTCGCCATAGGGCATCTTGCCCTTGCGCTGCTTGAGGAATTCCAGGATGCGTTCGGCATCGGGATTGATGGCATTTTCCTTGGTCTGGCGCAGGGAGATGTTGATGCGGCCGTCTTCGCGCAGGTAGGTGATACGGCCTTTGATCATCTGGCCGATGAGGATGGGCCCGTTGAATTCACTGCGGTGCAGGAAGGCGATCCAGCGTTCGCGGGTCATGAGATACGCTCCCTGATCGGTCATGTTGTAAACCGCCCCTTCGACCCAGTCGCCGACTTTGGCATCTGTCGCTGCCCGCGAAGCCCGGCGCATTTCATCTTCCACTTCCATGGAGACGGCCAGGCGGTGGGACTTGTCTTCATAGAGCTTGACCCAGACGTATTCCCCTTCCTTGGGGCGGCCTTTCATTTCAGCGAAGGGCATGAAGATGCCCCGTTCCGTGCCGACGTCGACGAAGGCGCCGAAGCGCGTCGTATTGATGACCGGCGCATAGCCAATCTGGCCGACTTTGATCTTTGGCAGACGCATGGAAGCCGTCAGGCGGCCCGACGGGTCATGGTACAAGAATACTGTCACTTTATCGCCGACTTTGACGTCGCCCGTCTGCTGGTTCTTATGGAGTAAAATATCGTCATTCGTATTGCCCGTACCGCCGTTCAAAAAGGCACCCATGTCGCTCTGGCGCAGGACTTCCAGCGTAGCAATACTATTTTCCTGAAGTGTCGTCATCTTATTCACCTTCGTAGGCAATGCGCGGTGCGTCGCACCATAAGTTTTCCAGGTCGTAATACTGTCGATCCTGTTCGACGAAGACGTGGGCAATGACTTCGCCGGCATCGATGAGGATCCACTTGCCTTCGCGGTAGCCTTCGACGTGACGGACATCATAGCCGTTCTTTTCCATCTGTTCTTCGATATTGTCGGCAATACTCTGGGACTGCCGGTTGTTGCGGGCACTGCAGATGACGAAGTAGTCCGCCATGAGGGACGAGTCGCTCATATCGAGGGTGACGATGTCCCAGGCTTTCTTGTCGTCAGCGGCCTTGCAGGCAATTTCATAGCTCTTCAGCTCTTTCGGTTGTTCAGCTTTCGCTGCTTTCATGGTAATTGGCATGTATATAGTAACTCCTTTATGACGTAATTATTGTTTCGTATCATCCGGTTCCGGCGCCGTCGAGATGGCGTTGTTCGTGCGGCCAATGACTTTCTGGACTTCGACCGGGTCATAGGTCCAGTAGTACTTCGTATCGCCGTTCTTGCCGCTCATGGCCATTTCGCCGGGCAGGATATAGAAATCGATGTTATCGGCTGTCACGCCGCGGAAATCAAAGGCCAGCTGGGCCATATCCTTGGCGGAAATGTTGGAATCGACGTTGTGCCAGGCCCGGTACATGAAGAAAGCATTGGTCACGCCGAAGCAGTCCTGCCGGTCTTCATAGAAATTCTTGATGAACCGTTCCTGCCGCTGCGTCCGCGACAGATAGCCGTCAGCGTCGATATAGCGCATATAACCGGCGGCTTCCTTCCCAGTCAGGGTCTGATAGCCCTGGAAGAGGTTGATGTCGGTCTTCCCCGTCGCTTCGTCGCCGTGGTACATGTTCTTTTCGACGTAAATCGGCACGCCGCCGCTGAGATCGACCATCTTCGAGAAGGAATCGGCCGTAAAGGTCGCATAATAGGGGATGGGGATGTGGAAAATGTCTTCGACGACGGCCCGGACCAGGCTCATGCCGCCTTCACTGTAGACATCCTGCAATTCCTGGATGCCCTTTTCCTTGCGCCCTTCGATTTTCGTATCGTCTGGCAGCATAATGATGTCGATGTGCTTCTTGTCCTTGTTGATGGCCGCGACGCCGACGAAATTCGCCTGTTGCGGGTCCCCGCCATCGGTACCGAGAAGCAGGACGTAGAGCGGCTTGTCCGGGCTGGTCTGGGCAAAGACGGAGCTGTCGCTCTGAGTCTGGCTGGTGTCCGGTGCATCCTGCTGAATCGGCGCCTCTTTGATGGACTGGTAATGCAGGTACAGGGACCGGCCTGCCAGGACGATGGCGATGGCCGCGACGATGGCCAGGATGCGGTATAATATCTTTCTTCGTTTCTCCTGTGTCATCCTCAGGCCTTCCCATCTGCGGCACGGACGACGTCGATCTGGGCATTGCGGTTGACGACGGTGCCGACGAAAATAGGTTTGCCCTGGTCGAGGAGATGGCGGATGGTCGAATCATAGCCCAAGAGAACGGCTTCATCGAGGTCGCGCCGGGCTGCCTGGCGCAGGTCGTCGACACCGTCGAAGTCGCGGTTCACTTCGATGTAATCGGCGAGGAAAATGATTTTTTCCAAGGTGCTCATCTGTTCTGCCCCGGTCGTATGGTGAGCGACGGCCCCTAAGAGGGCCGGGTCAGTAATGCCATAGCGTTCCCTGGCGATAGTCACGGCCGCATAGCCGTGGAGCAGGCCGCCGTTAGCCAGGACGGGTGCCGGCAGGACGGGAAAGGATTTTTCCGCCAGTGCCTGCATCTCCGGCAGGGGCAGCTGTTTGGCAGCATCGTGCAAAAGGCCGGCTACTTCGGCCGTATCGGCATCACAGCCGTAGCGGTCTGCCAATTCTCGGGCCGCTGCTGCTACACCCAGTACATGGGTATAGCGATGAGAAGACAGAGATTTCTTTAAATCCTCTTTGATTCTATCTTTGAATTCTTCGTTGTACATTGATATACTCCATTTTTTCTGATGTATTCGGCCACAGCCGGCGGTATCATATAGCGGACAGACAGGCCCAGGCGGATGCGGCGGCGCAGTTCCGTCGACGAGATTTCCATGGTCGGTACGGGCAGCTTGAGGATATGCTTCCCCAGCGCTCCGAAAGAGGCGATGATGGAATCGATCTGTTCTGAGCCATCGGGCCGAGTCGCTCCGACGAACTGGCACAGCTTCAGGATTTCTTCCGGTTCCTTCCAGTTGTGCAGGTCGTGGATCGTATCTGTGCCGGATATGAAATACAAGATATACGACGGTCCGTAGAGCTTCTTCAAGAAGCGCAGCGTATCGACCGTATAGGAGTTGCCCTTGCGGCGCATCTCCATATCACTGACTGTAAAATGCGGGTTGTCAGCCGTAGCCAGGCGCGTCATGGCCAGGCGCTGTTCGGCCGTCGCGCCATTGACGTTCTTATTGGGCGTGATGTATGACGGCACGAAGAGGACCTTGTCCAGGTGATAGGTCTGGCGCGCTTCTTCGGCGATCATGAGATGGCCTAAATGGATGGGATTGAAAGTCCCTCCCATGATGCCGAGCCTAGTGATTTCCATGGTACCAATAGATTCCTCCCCAGGCGATAGCTACTGCTAACGCGTAAAGCAATAAAAATTTGGCATAATGCCGGTATTCAAACTGAGTCTTCGGCGACGCAGCGTACTGGCGCAGGGTCCGTCCATACCCGCGCAGCGTTCGCAGCCTCAACGGACCTGACCGTCGCCGTCGACGAGGTATTTATAGGACACGAGCGCTTCCAGCCCCATGGGACCACGGACGTGCAGCTTCTGCGTACTGATGCCGATTTCAGCGCCAAAGCCGAATTCAAAGCCATCGGTGAAGCGCGTCGAAGCGTTGACGTAGACAGCGGCCGAATCGACGGCGGCCTGGAAGGCAGCGGCGACAGCCTTGTTTTCCGTAATGATAGCTTCCGAATGATGGGTGCTGAAACGGCGGATGTGGTCCAGTGCTTCCTGGAGGGAGCCGACGACCTTGACCGACATGATGAGGGCGTTGTATTCCGTCGCCCAGTCTTCGTCACTGGCGGCCTTCATGGCACTGGACCGGCGGGCTTCATCGTCGCCGCGCAGTTCGACGCGGTCCGCTTCCATGACGGGCGCCAGCTTCTTGAGGAAAGCATCAGCTATGTCGCGGTGGACCAGGAGCGTTTCCATAGCGTTGCATGTCGACGGCCGCGAGACCTTGGCGTTTTCGACGATCTTGACAGCCATGTCCAAATCGGCATCCTTATCGACGTAGACGTGGCAGACGCCGCTTCCCGTTTCGATGCAGGGCACCGTCGCCGTGTCGACGACCATGCGGATCAAGCCGGCACCGCCGCGGGGAATGGCCAGGTCGATATAGCGGCGCAGTGTCAGCAGTTCCTTGACCAGGGCCCGGTCGGTATCCTCGATGAGGTTCACAGCATCTTCCGGAAGGCCGGCTTTGGCCAATCCCTCGCGGATGACCTGGGCCAGGGCCGTATTGGAAGCGATGGCTTCACTGCCGCCGCGGAGGACGCAGGCATTACCGGCTTTGACGCAGAGGACGGCAGCGTCGACCGTGACGTTGGGCCGCGATTCATAAATGATGGCAATAACGCCTAAGGGCACGCTGACCTTGCGGATATGCAGGCCATTGGGACGGTCCCATTCGTCGAGGACGACGCCGGCCGGGTCGGGCAGGTCGATGACCTGGCGGACGCCTTCGGCCATGGCGGCGATGCGGTCTTTGGTCAGCGTCAGGCGGTCGACCATGGCCGGCGCCATGCCTTTTTCCCGGGCCCGCTGCAAATCGACGGCATTGGCTGCCAGGATATCGGCTTCATGGGCGACAAGGCCATCGGCGATGGCGGCCAGAGCCTGATTCTTTTCTGCCGTAGAGGCGGCGGCCAGGACGTACGAGGCTTCCTTGGCGTCGCGGCCTTTGCGGAATACTTCGGATATCATAGAAAATACCCCCCCTTTTAATACATGGCGACGAGATTATCGCGATGAATGACTTCCTCATAAATGCCATTGTGGCCCAGGACATTGGGAATATCCGCAGACTGCAGGCCTTTGATGGCATTGATGTTGACGCTGCTGTAATTGCTGATGCCCTTGGCAATGGTCAGGCCGTCATAGACGACGCTGACGATTTCCCCTTCGTCGAAGATGCCTTCGACAGCCGTGATGCCGACGGGCAACAGGCTCGAACCGCGGTCGATGATGGCATTGCGGCAGCCCTGGTCGACGATGAGCCGTCCCTGGGACTTGCTGCCCGACACGAGCCAGCGCTTCTTCGAGTGCAGCGGTGTTTCCTTGGCCTTGAACAGCGTTCCCACGTCTTCGCCAGCACAGATGCGGCTGATGATGCCATCTTCACTGCCTGAGGCGATGACCATGTCTACATCGGCTGCCGTAGCAATGGACGCGGCCTGTATCTTGGTATACATGCCGCCTGTACCCATGCTGGACCCGGCGTCACCGGCGATTTCATAGATGTGCTTGTCGATGTTGTCGACGACAGGGATGATCTTAGCATCGGCATGGGTCCGCGGGTTATCCGTATAGAGGCCGTCGATGTCGGACAAGAGGATGAGCAGGTCGGCATCGACGAGGCCGCTGACCATGGCCGACAGCGTGTCGTTGTCGCCGATTTTGTATTCATCGACGGCGACGACGTCGTTTTCATTGATGATGGGGATGATGCCCATGTCGAGCATAGTCAGCAAGGCGTTGCGGGAGTTCATGAACTTGCTCCGGTCCTGGGAATCCATACGGGTCAGCAGGACCTGACCGACGACCTGGCCGTATTCGCGGAAAAGCCGTTCATACGTATGCATGAGAACACCCTGGCCGACGGCGGCGAGAGCCTGCTTTTCCCGAATCGATTGGGGCCGGTGGTCCATGTGGAGCGGCGCCATGCCGGCATTGGTCGCGCCGGAGCTGACGAGGATCATCTGCTTACCCTGGTTCTGGAGATCCGCCAGTTCCCGGACCAGGTGTTCCATGCGCCGGTAGTTCAACTTTCCCGTAGCATGGGAAATGGTGCTGGACCCGACCTTGACGACGATGCGTTTCTTCTGGCCGAAGTCCCTGCTTGTACTGTTCACAAAGCCTCACGTCCTAGTCTTTAATAAATTCGTAATGGGATTTCTTGTCTTTCTTCTTGAATAAGACGCCGTAGTGGCCGATGACCTGGATGAGTTCGGCTCCGAGCATATCAGCCAAATCTTCCATGGTTTCCTTCGTCGGCAGATTGGCGTTATTGAGGACATGGGCCTTGATCAGTTCCCGCGCCGTAATAGCGGCCCGGGCGCTGTCGATGACGGCATCGCTGAGGCCGTCCTTGCCGATCTGGACGACAGACGGCATGAGACTGGCCATGCCCTTGAGTTGCTTCTTATCTTTATTGTTCATGTGGATCTCCTTGTGCTCATTATTATATAAAACATAGTGGACTCAGGCGGGCCGCCTTTTAGGCGGCCCCTACGGGGTACCGGGTACATTACCGCAGGCTGTAGGGGCGTGCCGTGGCGCGCCCGCTCCACTCCTAGGGGGATTTCCCGTTTCCCGTCCATTGGGTTTAAAATGCGTGATTCACAGGACTCAGGCGGGCTCGCCACGCGCGAGCCCCTACGATGGCTCCCCTGCGGGGGCCGGGTACATTACCGCTGGCTGTAGGGGCGTGCCGTGGCGCGCCCGCTCCACTCCTAGGGGGATTTTCCGTTTCCCGTCCATTGGATTTGAAATGCGTGATTCACAGGACTCAGGCGGGCTCGCCACGCGCGAGCCCCTACGATGGCTCCCCTGCGGGGGCCGGGTACATTACCGCTGGCTGTAGGGGCGTGCCGTGGCGCGCCCGCTCCACTCCTAGGGGGATTTTCCGTTTCCCGTCCATTGGATTTGAAATGCGTGATTCACAGGACTCAGGCGGGCTCGCCACGCGCGAGCCCCTACGATGGCTCCTCTATCAGGGGAGCCCATGGCGGCCTGCGTTACTTATGGTATTCAAATTCCATGGAATAAATGCGGACGGTGTTGCCGTCCTGGATGCCGTGTTCCTGGAGGAGCTTGTCCAGTTCCATGTAGCGCCAGATACGCTGGAAGCGGCGCAGGGACTGGTCGTCGTCGAAGTTGGTCATGGCAACGAGGTTTTCGATGCGGGCGCCAGTGATGACGAAGGCGCCGTCGTCGTCGCGCTTGACTTCAAAGTCCGGCTTATTCTGGGCTTTATAGACGACTTCTTCCGTCGTTTCGTCCGGTTCTTCGACGTATTCTTCGAGCATCGTCCAGACCCGTTCCAGGAGTTTGTCCATGCCTTCGCCAGTCATGGCGCAGATGGGATAGACTTCGACGCCATGGGCGGCCATGTAATCCATGAGCCGTTCCAGGTTGTCCGAATCGCCGAGGAGGTCGATTTTATTGGCCGCTACGACCTGGCGTTTGCGCGCCAGTTTTTCACTGTATTTCGCCAGTTCGGCATTGATTTTTTCATAATCTTCGATAGGGTCGCGCCCTTCGATACCCGACACGTCGACGACGTGGATGAGGATCTTCGTCCGTTCGATGTGGCGCAGGAAATCGTGTCCTAAGCCGACGCCTTCACTGGCACCGTCGATGAGGCCGGGGATATCGGCCATGACGAAGCTGCGGTGGTCCGGCAGGTTGACGACGCCCAAAATCGGGTTGAGCGTCGTAAAGTGGTAAGCTGCGACTTCCGGCTGAGCCGCCGAAACCTTGCGCAGGATGCTCGACTTGCCGACACTGGGGTAGCCCAGGAGGCCGACGTCAGCCAGGACCTTCAGTTCCAGGCGCAGCCACCGTTCTTCGCCCGGTTCGCCCCGTTCGGCAAAAGTCGGCGTCCGGTTGGCACTGGTGCGGAAATGCCAGTTGCCGCGGCCGCCGCGGCCGCCTTTGGCGACGATGGCCCGCTGGCCGTCACGGGATAAGTCAGCCATAATCTGACCCGTTTCTTCATCCTTGACGATGGTCCCCAAGGGAACAGTGATCAATAAATCTTCGGCATTGCGGCCGTACTTGTTGCTGCCTTCCCCTTTTCCGCCGGGCTTGGCCTTGAACAGGCGGCGGTAGCGGAAATCGACGAGGGTATTGACGTTGCGGTCGGCGACGAGGACGACGTTGCCGCCCTGACCGCCGTCACCGCCATTCGGCCCGCCCTTGGGGACGAACTTTTCGTGACGGAAACTGCTCATACCGTCGCCGCCCTTGCCGGACTGTACAAAAATTCTTGCTCTGTCTATAAACATATTTCACCTCATAGGAATACATGCGGATACAGAAAGAGACACAGCATACATATACCATGTCTCCTGTCTATCTGTCCAAAAATATCTAATTGACGTTACTATCAAATTTTAAAGCATATTCGCTCATCTGTAAAGTCATTTTTCCTGAATAATTTCCAAAGCCTTCTCGAACTGGCTGTCTTCCGGGTCGGACGGCGTCAGGGGAACGACGACATCGGGCTCGATGCCGACGCCATCGATTTCGCGGCCATTCGTCGTCCGATACTTGGCGACGGTCACTTTGACGGCCGAATCCGAATCGACGGGGAAAACGCCCTGGACCGTCCCCTTGCCGTAGGTCTTGACGCCGACGATGGGGCCGAGTTTCATGTCCTGGACGGCGCCGGCAACGATTTCCGAAGCGCTGGCCGAATTTTCATTGACCAGGACGACGATGGGAATCGGGTTGTCCGTCCCCTGGGCCGTGTACTGGTCCACTTTGCCATCCTGTTCCGTATAGGAAACGATGGTACTGTTGGGCGGGACGAAATTGCTGGCTACGCCGACGGCCTGTTCGACGATGCCGCCCGGATTGTCGCGCAAATCGAGGATGAGCTTGTTCATGCCCTGTTCGCGGAGCTTGGTGAATTCCTTGGTGAAGTCGTCAGCCGTGCCATCGCTGAAGACGGCGACGCGGATATAGCCGACATCCGTGCCGTCGACCATCTTGCCGGCGACCGTCGGCACGTGGATCTGGCGGCGCTGGACAGTGAAAGATTTTTCTTCGCCATCGCGGCGGACGACGAGGTCGACGCTGGTGTCGACAGGGCCGCGGATGTTCTTGGACACATCTTCCAGCTCATAGCCTTCAACAGACGTGCCGTCAATGGACACCAGGATATCGCCGCGCTGGAGGCCCGCTTCCTCAGCCGGACTGCCTTCCATGACACCGGCGATGAGGATGCCTTCATCGGTAGAGGCGATGTAGACGCCGATGCCGGCGTAAGTACCGCTCATCTGGGCGGAAAAGTCCTTATACAAGTCGCCGCCGAGATAGGTCGAATGTTTATCGCCCAAGGTACTGACCATGCCCTTCAAGGCACCGTCAAAAATGGCATTTTTATCGACATCTTCGGCATAATGGCTTTCGATGATTTCCAAAGTCCGGAAAAACTCGAACATCGACGAAGGCCGGCCCGTATAATACCAAAAGAGGCCAACCATGGCGACAATCATGATGATCATACCGCTGCAGACATATCCCAGCGGCCGGCGGACGTTTTCCCACGTCTGCCGTAAACTATGTTTCCCCATCAGGGTGCCTCCTCGAAATTAGTTTATATATACAAAAAGTACTCGTGCCTGGCAGCAGAAACTGTGATACGCCACCTCTCCCCTACAGATACCCCTGGGGGTCGACGGGGTCGCCATTGGCGCGGACTTCAAAGTGGACGTGCGGGCCCGTGGAGTTGCCCGTCGAGCCGGCATAGGCGATGACCTGGCCCTGAGAGACGGCCTGGCCCGTCGAAACGGCGAGTTCCTGGTTGTGGCCGTACAACGTCGACAGGCCATTGCCGTGGTCGATGACGACGGCATAACCATAGCCGCTAATCCAGCCGGCTTCGACAACGGTACCGCCATCGGCCGCCTGGACAGGCGTACCATAGTCGACGCCGATGTCGATGCCGCTATGATAGATGGTCGTCCCGAAGATGGGATGCGTCCGATAGCCGTAAGGCGACGTGATGACGCCGTTGACGGGCCAGATCATGGCTCCCGTCCCGCCGCTGCTGACGGGCTGGGAATCGCCGCCATCACTGCTGTCCGAGGCAGGTGGTGCGGCCTGTGCCGCCGCTTCTTCGGCGGCCCGCTGGCGCAGCCTGTCGCCCAGAGACTGAGAGGCCTGCTGATATTCGGCATAGGCCTTCTCAGCCGTAGCCTTATCGTTCTGGGCCTGGTAGAGGACGGCCTGCTGTTCGTCTTTATGAGCGGCGATTTCGTCTCGCTTGGCTTTCGCCTCATCGCGCAGCTGGGCCTGGCGGTCGCGCTGCACTTCTAATTCTTTCTGAGCCGCTTCGATGGCTGCCCGTTCCTGACGGATATCCGAAATAAGGGAAATATCGGCATCGACGACGCGGCGCAGGAGTTCCAAACGGTTAGAGAAGTCGCTGAAATCCTTGGCGCCGAGGACGACGTCGAGATAGCTCAGCTGGCCGTGCATGTAGATATCGCGGATGCGCTTGGTAAAGACTTTCTCCCGCTTCTGCAGGCGCGCCCGGTTCTCATCGAGTTCGGCCTGGGTAGCGGCTATTTTTTCTTCTGTCGCTGCCAGGTCTGCCGTCACCGTCTGGTATTCGCCCTGCGCGGCTTCCAGGCTCTTCTGGATCTCATAGAGCTTGTCACTGACGTTGTCGATGACCATTTGGGCCTGGGCCTTCTTCTCACTCTGCTCGGCCATGCGGTTCTGGACGTCATCCAGCTGGCCCTGCAGGTCATCGTCGGCAAAGGACAGGAGGCACGGCGATAAGAGGGCTGCCGTCACGGCGAGGATGATATATTTTCTTACCATATTACACCTTCATATATCGTTTCAGCGAAATCGTACTGCCCAAGGCGCCGATGATCATGCTGATGACCAAGAGGATGGCTGCCGTGCGGTACATAAAGGGATAGACGCTGACCATGGGCAGAAAGGCTAAGGACTGGTGGATAGCCGTGACGACGAAGCCGTAGAACTGGCACAAAGCCAGGTCTGCCAGGACGCCGCCGATGAAGCCCAGGAGCAGCCCTTCCAGAAGGAAAGGCCAGCGGATGAACCAGTTCGTCGCGCCGACGTATTTCATGATGGCGATTTCCTTGCGCCTGGCGAAGACGGTCAGGCGGATGGTGTTGGAAATGATGAACAGCATGGCCAGGGTCAGGAAGATGATCAGAGCAATGCCGCCCCAGCGGATGATGCGCGTAATCTGGAAGAGCTGTTCGATGATTTCCTGACCGTAATGGGTCCCTTCGACTTCAGGATAATCAGCGACGATGTCGGCTGTCCGGCGTACGGCTTCCGGTTCGGTGAAAGTCACTTCATAAGAACTGGGCAGTGGATTCTTGCCGTCCAGGGCGTCGAGGATGCCCGGCTGGTCCTTCATGCGTTCCTTGAGGATGTCCATGGCCTGGTCCTTGTCGGTAAAGGCTACGGATTTCACATCGGGCAGAGCGCTCAGGCGGCGGCCGACGCTGTCGATGTCCTTCTGGGTCACGTCGTCTTTAAGATAGACCGTGATTTCGACCTGGCTTTCCAGGTTCTCGGCGAAATAATCGAGGTTGGCCACAAGGGTCAGGAAAAGGCCCAGGATGAACAGCGACAAGGCGACGGTGGCGATGGATGCGATGGACATGAAGCGGTTGCGCCAGAACGACTGGAACGCTTCGGCCATGTAGTAGCGCATGGTCCTAAGTTTCATCGTCATAGCCCCCCTTCTGTTCATCGCGGACGACTTTGCCGCCGTCAATTTCGATGACCCGCTTGTTCATCATGTCGACGAGGGTCTTATCATGGGTCACCATGAGGACCGTCGTCCCCATGTGGTTGATTTTCTTGAAGACTTCCATAATGTCCCGTGACGTTTCCGGGTCCAGGTTCCCTGTCGGTTCATCGGCAATGAGCAGCAGCGGCCGGTTGACGATGGCCCGGGCGATAGCTACGCGCTGCTGTTCGCCGCCGCTGAGGTTCTTGGGCAGGGCATCGGCTTTGCCCACCAGGCCGACCAGGTCGAGGACATCGCGGACACGGCGGCGGATGAGTCGCCGCGGCGCTTCGATGACTTCCATGGCAAAGGCCACGTTTTCCTGGGCCGTCTTATTGGGCAGGAGGCGGAAATCCTGGAAGACGATGCCCATCTTACGTCGCAGATAAGGGACGCGGTTCTTGGCCAGCTTATTGACTTCAATGCCGTTGACGAAGACTGACCCCCGCGACGGCAATTCTTCATGGGACAAGAGCTTGATGAGCGTCGACTTGCCGGCACCGCTGGCGCCGACGACGAAGACGAACTCGCCCTTGCCGATATGGAGCGATACGTGGTCCAGGGCAATGGAACCATTGTCATAGACCTTGGATACGTTCTTTAATTCAATCATAAGGACCTCCGATGCTGTTGCAGGCGCTTGCGGACGCCCTTGCGCCCTTCCAGGATGCGCAGGGCCAGATAGGCGTTGCGCAGGGACTGGCGCCGCAGGTGGTTGAGGCGAGCCTTGATTTCCGGCGCCAAATGGCCGAGGGATAATTTCTTAGTCACGTCGGCGACGATATCCGCCGCCCTAACGTCTTCTGTCGTACCGCAAACCCTGTCGCCGATGAGGTCGATGAAACTGTCGATTTTCGGGTCATACGACACGGCCGTCGCCGGCACCTGCATGATAGCCGAAAAAATGAGGGCATGCAGGCGGTTGGCAATGACCGCATCCATACAGCCCATGAGGGACATGAATTCCACCGTCGTATAGTGGCCGTCGAGGACGACGGCTTTCGTCTTCATGCGGCTGGCAATGTCGCGGCCGGCTTCGACGTCGGCCGGATACTGCATGGGAATGAAGATGACGTGGACGTCCTGTTTTTCCTGCAGCTCGTCGGCTGCAGCAGCGATGGCGTCCTTATAGGCTTCATGGTCCTGCCAGTTGCGGACAGCAATGCCCAGACGCCTGCGGATACCGGTGATGCCGTGTTTCTTGAGGATATAGAGGCCGATGTTCTTGTCGACGGGATGCATGGACAAGACGGCGTCGGCCGTGACGTGGATAGGCGGTTTCGTCACACCCATGGCGGCCAGTTCGGCTTTGGAATCGGCATCGCGGACGCCGATGACGGCGACGCGCTGCAAGACATCGCGCACAGCCCGGCGGGCCTTGGCGCCGCGGACGGGACCGATGCCCTGGGCGTAGAGCATGACTGGCTTCTTGAAGAACAGGGCGATTTTCATGATCCACAAGTAATAATAGAGACTGCGGGCGCTGGTCACATCCTGCAAAAGGCTGCCACCGCCACTTATAAGAATATCACAGCGGCGAATAGCCGCTGCGATAGCAAAGAAATTCAGGCGGTGCACAGCCTGTACGTTATGGTTTTCCCGGGTCATGCGGCAGTTGCCGGTGATGACCGTAATCGATACGTCGGGAATGATGTCTTTCAGGGAGCCGACAATGGCCGCCAGCATGGCTTCGTCGCCGGCATTGGCAAAACCGTAGTAGCCGGAAATGACGACTCTAGTCACGATGGGCCACCTGCTTTCCCAGCCACGTCGTCACATAGCTGACGATGGCAATGGCGATGATCAGGCCGATACCGATGACCATGCCCGTCACCCAGCCGTTGATGCCGCGGATGAAGGACATGAGAAAGGGCGTGCGGATATGGGCGAAGGTTTCGACCATGGAGCCGACGCCGATGGCAGCGGCGATGACCAGGAAGAAGTGCAGCAGCTGCGGCCATTTACGATACAGGGCAGCTACCATGAGGTAGAAGGCCGGATGGCCGATGAGGAATTCCTTTTCCCGCGGGCGGGCATAGAGGACATTTTCCAGGAAACGGCGCATAGTGACTTCCACGCCCGGTACGGGAACACCTGCCGTATGGCCGCTGCGGCCGACGAAGATGACGCCTGCCAGGGCCAGGACGGCCAGGATGAGGATAGTCCCCATCTTAATGGGAATGTTGAGGAAATCCTTGACGAAGACTTTGAGGTCTTCCGGCGAAGCCATGGTCTGTCCCATGAGCGGGAAGCGGCGCAGATAACCGATAGCCACCAGAATTAGGGGCAGGACAAAGGTCAGTTTGACGCCGCGGTAGAAGTCGAATTCCATGAAGAAGCGGATATTGCCCAGCATAGCGGCGATATAGAGGCCTCCGATCATAGCGACGGCAACGGCAAAGAACAAGCCGATGGTCCCATCGCGGACGACACGGCCATAGCCGAGTTTCCTGGTGATCTTCATCTTCTTCCAGTGGTCCAGGGCCAATAAGATGGCCGCTGTCGGCGCAGCCGTCGCACAGCCGATAGCCCAGACCTGGAGGAACAAGGCCCCTTTGGCGACGATAGCGCCGATGACGGCACAGACGATGCCGATGGCCATGAGGATATAGTTCTTACGGTCCGTCAAGGGCAGGATCAGGTTGAGGACGAAGACGAAGCCGCAGGCTGCTGCCGCTGCCGTAATGGCCAGGAGCAGGCGGTCCGGCATGATGGAAGCCCGGCCCAGAGTATAACCCCGGTCCGTCAGTTTCTGCGAAACCATCTTGACGTAAGACAAGTTGGTCTGAGTCAGGTTCATACCGTGAAGAGGCTTCTTATAGAGCGGGTAGAGATTGACCCGGGCATTGCGTTCCAAGTCGCTGATGTAAAAGCGCATGGCCGCTTCTTCAGGCGTAATCTTTTCCAGTTCTTCCTTGGCCATGGCATAGACGCGGGCCGTGCGGTAATGGACCAGGCCGGCCAGGTCATACATGCCGTCCTGCTGATTATACTGGAGCTGGTTGACCGATTCGATCATATAGAAAGGAATGTCCCGGTCGTTGAGGTTGTCCGCCGTATAGTCCAGCATGGTCTTGCGTTCGGCGTTGACCGGCGTATAACCCAGGACTTCTTTGCCGACGAACATGATGCCCGATACGTCCTGGATCTGGTCGACGCGGTCGAAGAAATGAGCGACCTGTTCTTTCGTCGGGTTGCTGTAATTCGTCGGCCGCAGGATGACGTGGAAACCGTGGTCACTGATGGTCTTGGCGTCGGCACTGAGGATGCCCAGGTTGACGTCGCCTAAGCCCGGCATGACACCTTTAATACCGGCAATGTGGTACGGGCCATGGGACATGATCTTGACCTTATCGTCGCCCAGGCGGGTCTTGAGGTCGGACACGACTTCATCGAAATAGAGGTCTGTCTGGCCCTGGGGCTTGCCGATGAGATAGTAATCATAGGATTTGTCGGTAATGCCGAACTGAGGATAATAGAGGTCGGCACCGAGTTTCGTCACCAGCGACAATTCCCCGCGCTGGGTCAGTTTATTGAGGGTAGTATCGTAAATGGTAAAGCTCGTAACGCCGGCATCGCGGCACATCTGGAGTGCCGTGTCGAGGTCGTAGCCATCGTTACGGGCCATGACGACGATGGCATCGTAGTCCATAGCCTGTTCTACCGTCGTCGACTTATTTTCTATGGCATTGCGTTGTACGCACATGCCCAGCGCACATACGAGACCGATGAGGACGGCCAGTATCATCGCCAGCATACTGCGTTTATTCATGTTTGTCATTCTCTTCACCTTATCTATGAGTTGCTCACCTGGCCATGGATGGTCAGGAGGCCGTCGCGCATGGTGACGCTGTCCGGCTGGATTCCCAAGGGGAACCCGGCAAAGTCGTAAATTTCAGCATTCGCCATCTGCGTCGTGCTGATCTGCATGCCCATGCCTTCTACCGTCACGGACGACGGGATGAACATGAGCTTCGACCCTTTCATGCCAAAATGACCGCGGACGTCAGCCTGAGCCGACACGAGGCCGCCCAGCTTCACCCGTCCCTGGACGCGGACGGCGTCATCTTCAAAGGAGACCTGCGGGTCCGTCAGTCCCTGGACCTTCTTGACCAGGAACTTTTCCAGTTCTTCACTGCGGATGGACGCCGTCATCTCACCACTCTCGGCCCGCGTGACCCGGACTTCCTGGTCAGCCAGGGCCAGGAGCGGTTTGAAATGGACGCCGTAGAGATTGCAGTCGAAGTGGGCGAAGGTCAGATCGCCGGCCTGGAAATTATTGGCATGGACCGTAATGGCATCAATGTCGCCGAGGAAAATCTTCACTCCCGGCGACGCCTGGACGCGGACATCATCGCTGTGCAGATTGAGCGTCGCCGACAAGGCTTGACAGAGTCCCACTTCGGCCAGCTGGGGCGCATAGGAATTGGCGCCGACCAGGAGAGCTGCCACGATGACAAAGAAAATCATCCATTTTTTCATTTACTTTAGAGCTCCTGCTTTGCTAACTTCTTTTCTTTTTCCTGCTGCAAATACCCTTCGATGAAGATGTCCAGGTCGCCGTCCATGACAGCCTGGATATTGCCCGTTTCGACGTTGGTCCGATGGTCCTTGACCAGGTTGTACGGGTGGAACACGTACGAGCGGATCTGGCTCCCCCATTCGATAGCCTGGTGGACGCCGCCGATTTCGGCTTTCAGTTTTTCCTGCTTTTCCTGTTCCAGTTCAAAGAGTTTAGCCCGCAAGTATTTCAGGCACATTTCTTTATTCTGCAGCTGCGACCGTTCATTCTGGCACTGGACGACGATGCCCGTCGGCATGTGAGTCATGCGGACAGCGGAACTCGTCTTGTTGACGTGCTGTCCGCCGGCACCGGAAGCGCGGAAGTAATCGACGCGGACGTCGTCCATATTGATTTCGACATCGACGTCGTCGGGCAGTTCCGGCATGACATCGACAGCCGTAAAGGACGTGTGGCGCCGGGCTGCGGCATCGAAAGGCGAAATGCGGACCAGGCGGTGGACGCCCTTTTCCGATTTCAAATAGCCATAGGCATATTCGCCTTCGACGCGGAAGGCAGCGCTCTTGATGCCCGCTTCATCGCCGGGCTGCATGTCCAGGACCGTTAATTTGTAGCCATTGCGTTCGGCCCAGCGGGTATACATGCGGATGAGCATCTGAGCCCAGTCCTGGGCTTCCGTACCGCCGGCACCGGCGTGGAAAGTGATGAGAGCGTTGCACTTGTCGTATTCACCGGACAAGAGGAGCCGTACTTCCCGCTTTTCGATATCCTTGAGCAGGTCGTGGTACTGCTTTTCAATGTCTTCGGCAAAGGAAGCGTCGCCGTCTTCCATGGCCATTTCCAAATAATCGCTGAGGTCGTCAGCTTTGCGGACGAGTTCTTCATGGCCTTCGACTTCCGTCTTGAGCAGTGTCGCTTCCTGGGAAATCTTCTTGGCCTTATCCGGGTCATCCCAGAAGGTCGGATCACTCATCTGCATATCTAAATCCATGATACGTTCTTTTTTCCGAGGTAAGTTAAAGTGAATCCCCGATTTCTTGTATTCTATGTTTGAGGTCTTCCAGCGGTTTACGCATTTCATCTAACAACACAAGTATCACCTGCTTTTTCTAAATAAAATAACTATAATAGGATGTTCACAGAATTCGCGTGGACGCCCCTACGCCATTATTGCCGTTCCCGTTCTTCGTCTTTCTTGATGTCTTCGGCGCTGACGGGTTTGCTTTCTTCGTGGACTTCATGAGCGCCCTGGAGATGATCTTCCGCCTGCGGTACGGGTTTGCTGTACGTGACCTGGATATGATAGAGGAAGGTGACGACCGTCCGTTTGATGGATTCGATCATTTCCTCGAACATTTCATAGGCTTCGAATTTGTATTCGACGAGCGGATTCTTCTGGCCGTAAGCCCGCAGGTTGATGCCTTCTTTGAGGGCATCCATAGCGTCGAGGTGGTCCATCCACTTGCTGTCGACGACGCGGAGCATGATGGCCTTTTCTAGTTCCTTCATGGTCTGTTCGCCAATTTCCTTGAGGCGTTCTTCATAGAGGTCGACGGCGATCTGTTTCAATTTATCCTGGACTTCGACGCGGCTCAGGTTTTCCAGTTCTTCCACAGACGTAGCATTCTTAGGTACGAAATACTGCTGCATCTGGCTCAGGAGTCCGGCGAAATCCCATTCTTCCGGATAGAGTTTTTCATTGGCGTATTTATCCAGGCCTTCATGGATGATATCGTCGACCATGCCCATGATGGTATCGCGCAGTGAATCGGCCGTGAGGACCTGGCGGCGCTGACCGTAGAGGACTTCACGCTGCTGGTTCATGACATCGTCATATTCCAGGACGTATTTACGGATTTCAAAGTTGTGGCTTTCGACTTTCTTCTGGGCCTTTTCGATGGACCGGGTGATCATCTTAGCCGTAATCGGTTCGTCTTCATCCATGCCCAGCTTATCCATGAACTTGAAAATGTTTTCCGAGCCGAAGATACGCATGAGGTCGTCTTCCAAAGACAGGAAGAACTGCGTCGTACCCGGGTCGCCCTGACGGCCGGCACGGCCGCGCAGCTGGTTGTCAATACGGCGGCTTTCGTGGCGTTCCGTGCCGATGATCATCAGGCCGCCCAGTTCAGCGACGCCCGGCCCAAGCTTTATGTCCGTGCCACGGCCAGCCATGTTGGTGGCAATGGTGACCATGCCCTTCTGACCGGCGTTCTTGATGATTTCCGCTTCTTTTTCGTGGTACTTGGCGTTGAGCACGTTGTGGACGATATTTTCCTTGTCCAGGAGCTGGCTGAGGATTTCCGACTGGTTGATGGACGTCGTGCCGACCAGGATCGGCTGGCCCGTAGCGTGGCGTTTCTTGACTTCCCGGACGACGGCGCGGTACTTGGCGTTCTTCGTCTTGTAAATGACGTCCGGCAGGTCGCGGCGGATAGCCGGCTTATTGGTCGGGATGACGTAGACGTCGAGTTTATAGATCTTGTTGAATTCGTCTTCTTCCGTCTTGGCCGTACCGGTCATGCCGGCCAGCTTGTCGTACATACGGAAGTAGTTCTGGAAGGTAATCGTAGCCAGGGTCTTGCTTTCGCCCTGGACCTTGACGTTTTCCTTGGCTTCAATGGACTGATGCAGGCCATCACTGTAACGGCGGCCGAACATGAGGCGGCCAGTGAATTCATCGACGATGACGATTTCGCCGTTCTTGACGACGTAATCCTTATCGCGGTGCATCATGAAGCGCGCCCGCAGGGCCTGGATGACCAGGTGGTTCAAGTCGAGGTGGTCGTTGTCGAACATGTTGCTGATGCCCAGCATCTTTTCGACTTTGGCGACGCCCGAATCGGTCGGGGCGATGGTCTTCTGTTTTTCATCCATCGTGTAATCGTCCTTGGTGAAGGTCTTGACGATGCCTGCCAGCGTGTAATACAGGTCCGTCGATTTCTCACCAGGGCCGGAAATGATGAGCGGCGTCCGCGCTTCGTCGATGAGGATCGAGTCCACTTCGTCGACGATACAATAGTTGAGCGGCCGCTGTACCATCTGGTCTTCGCTGATGACCATGTTATCGCGCAGGTAGTCGAAGCCGAATTCGTTGTTCGTCCCATACGTGACGTCGGCGTTATAAGCCCGGCGGCGCTGGTCATACGTGAGGTCGTGGACGATGAGGCCGACGGACAGGCCGAGGAACTTATAGATGCGGCCCATATCTTCACTGTCACGGGTAGCCAGGTAGTCATTGACGGTGACGACGTGAACGCCCTTGCCCGTCAGGGCATTGAGGTAAACCGGCAGGGTCGCAACCAGGGTCTTACCTTCACCTGTACGCATTTCGGCGATGTCGCCGCGGTGGAGGACGATGCCCCCCAGGAGCTGGACGTCAAAATGGCGCATCCCCGTCACACGGCGTGAAGCTTCGCGGACGACGGCAAAGGCTTCGGGCAGAATGTCATCCAACGTTTCACCGTTGGCCAGACGATTCTTGAACTCGAAGGTCTTTTCCTGCAGCGACGCATCGCTCAGGCCTGCCAATTTCGGTTCCAGATCATTGATGCGGCGGACAATGGGCCACATCTTCTTTAATTCATGCTCCGTGTTATTCCCGAGCAGTCTTTGTATCAGTTTATTAAACACCTATCCGAGACCTCCAATTTACACAATTTGCAATCTACTCTGTGATATTATATCAATTATATATTATAC
>CABQJB010000003.1 GCA_902464195.1 uncultured Megasphaera sp. | reverse complement strand
GCCTTTAGGCAGTCTATTTTTTTCGACTTGCATAATCAATGACTTCTCTCTATAATTAAAGAATAATCTCGAGTAAAAGGGGGTAATTTCATGGATTTGAAAAAATTATATATCGATGGCCAGTGGGTTGCGCCGTTATCTGGCCAATATATTGACGTAGAAAATCCGGCGACGAAGAAAATCTTTGCCACTGTCGCCGCGGCTGGTGCCGATGATGTCGCTGCTGCTGCCCAGGCGGCTGCCAAAGCCTTTCCGACCTGGTCGGCCATGCCGCTGGAAGACCGTATCACGTATATGAAGGACCTGTTGGTCCAGATGATTAAACTGGAACCGCAGTTCGTCGACGCTGTTGTCAAGGAATTAGGGGCGCCTGTAGCCTTTGCCAGGACCAACCATATTGGCTATCAGTTCGTGCGGACTCAGTCGTATATCGACTTGGCACCGGAATTGCCACTGGTCGAACATCTGTCCCAATCCGTCGTCTATCGTCGGCCTTTGGGTGTCATCGGCTGTATTACGCCGTGGAATTACCCTTTAGGGCAGATTATCCAGAAAGTCGTGCCGGCTCTGCTCGTCGGGGCGACGGTTGTCCTCAAGCCGAGCCAGCATACACCGGTGACGGCGTACTACCTGGCCGAAGCCTTTGACCGGGCCGGTTTCCCGAAAGGCGTCTTCAATCTCGTCGCCGGCCGGGGCAGCCAGGTCGGCAATGCCATCTGCGACGACCCGAATATCGCCATGGTATCCTTTACCGGGTCGACGGCAGCCGGTATCAAGGTATCTCAGCGCGCCTTGGGCTCGATGAAGCGAATCAGTATGGAACTGGGCGGCAAGTCTCCTTTCGTCCTATTGAAGGGGGCAGACTACGAAAAAGCTATCCGCATGTGCTTCAATTCCATCTTCCTCAACAGCGGTCAAACCTGTACGGCCCTGTCGCGCCTGATCATCCCGCGGGATGACAAGGAACAGATTGAACAGCTCATGCTGAAGATACTGCCGGAATATACCGTTGGCGACCCGGCCCTGGAAACGACGAAAATCGGCCCTGTCGCTTCGTATGACCAGTGGCAGACCGTCGACGCCTACATTGCCAAGGGCCTGGAAGAAGGAGCGACTCTCCTGGCTGGCGGCCGTCCAGATGCGCCGGATCACGGTTACTATGTCAAACCTGTCATCTTTACCGATGTGACTAATGACATGACCATTGCCCGCGAAGAAATCTTCGGCCCTGTTCTCAGCGTCATCGCTTATGATACTGTCGACGAAGCCCTGGTCATAGCCAACGATACGCCTTATGGCCTCAACGCCGCCGTCTGGGGACCGGATAAGGAAGAAGCTTCGAAGGTGGCGCCCGCTATCTTGTCGGGCAACGTCTACGTCAACGACAGCCCGCGTGACGTCACAGCGCCTTTCGGCGGCTTTAAGGACAGCGGTATCGGCCGTGAAGGCGGCAAGGATGGGATGCTGGAATTTACAGAACCCCAGGCTATTTTTAATGCATGAACAGTTATAGGAGGAGTTTTTGCGTCATGAATTTCGATGAAGAAGCCATGAAAATCCGCCGCGGCAAACACGGCGTTATTGAAACCATTCCCCGGGAAGTCCTCAAGACTCACGACGACCTGAGTATTCTCTATACGCCTGGCGTTGCCCAGCCGTGTCGGGAAATCACTAAGGACCCGGATTTGTCTTTCGACTTGACCTGTCGTGGCAATATGATTGCCGTCGTATCGGACGGGACCCGCGTACTCGGCTTGGGAGATATCGGCCCGGAAGCGGCTATGCCGGTCATGGAAGGGAAATCCATTCTCTTCAAGGTCTTTGGCGGCGTCAATGCCGTCCCCATCTGCCTGGATACGAAAGACCCGAAAGAATTCATCGAAACGGTGAAGCGCCTGCAGCCGTCTTTTGCCGGCATCAATCTGGAAGATATTGCGTCGCCGAAATGCTATGAAATCGAACAGACCTTAAAAAAGGAAATGGACATCCCTGTCTTCCATGATGACCAGCACGGCACAGCCATTGCCGCCCTGGCCGGCGTCATCGGCGCCTTCCGCTATGTCCATAAGGATTTGAAGACAGCCCGTATCGTCATCAACGGGGCCGGTGCCGCCGGTGCTTCCATTGGCCGCCTCCTGGTCCGCGCTGGAGCTCAGAATGTCACCATGGTCGATCGTCCGGGCATCCTCTACGCTGGCATGGAAGGCCTCAATCCCGTCCAGGCGGAACTGGCGTCCCTGACTAATCCGTCCCATGCCCACGGGACCCTGGCTGATGCCGTCAAAGGGGCCGATCTCCTCCTGGGCGTATCGGCACCGCATATCTTTACCAAAGAAATCATTCAGTCCATGGCCGATGATGCCGTCGTCTTCGCCATGGCCAACCCCATTCCGGAAACGGACTACGCCTCGGCTAAAGCCGCTGGAGCCAAAGTCGTCGGGACAGGCCGGTCGGACGCACCGAATCAGATCAACAACGTCATGGTCTTCCCGGGCATCTTCCGCGGCGCTCTGGCCGTCAGGGCCCGCAGCATCAACGAAGACATGAAACTGGCTGCGTCCTATGCTATCGCCTCCCTGGTCAGTGATGACGAACTGGCCGAAGACCATGTCATCCCCGACGCCTTCGACAAACGCGTCGCTCCGGCCGTCGCAGCAGCCGTTGCCAAAGCCGCTATGGAAAGCGGCGTCGCCCGCATCACCCGCGACCCAGAAGAAGTCCGCCAGGAAGCGGCAGACACTATCGACAAACTTCACGCCATGCTGGACTTGATCCATGGGTGAGAGATAGGGGCTGGCAGTTAGCAGTTAGTGGCTAGTGGTTAGTGGCTAGTGGCTAGTGGCTCGGTGACATTATAAGCTGAAAAAATAACATTACTGTAAAACAGGTCATTGCATGAATTTTTTATTATCCTACAATGACCTGTTTTTATTTATTATAAAAAGATGATAGAAATATTATACTTTGTAAAATATTGTCAATTTCTGAATGAAAAATTTTTCTTGATTCGTCAAGCAGATATACTCTATAATGGACACAGACTTATTACTAGGAGGTTTTTTCATGAAGAATTTTGCACATCGCGGATTTAGCGGCAAGTATCCAGAAAATACGATGCTTGCTTTCCGCAAGGCCCTGGAATGTGGGGCCGACGGGATTGAAATGGATGTACAGCTGACCAAAGATGGCGAGCTCGTAGTCATCCATGATGAACGGGTCGACAGGACAACGAATGGAACCGGTTATGTCCGAGATTATACGCTGGATGAGCTGCGTAAACTCGATGCGTCGTATATCTATTCAGCTGAAACAGGATTTCAGACCATTCCGACTTTTGATGAATATTGCCGGTGGGTTGCCGGGACTCCTTTGATGACGAATATCGAGTTGAAGACAGGTGTCTATCCTTATCCGGGGATTGAAGCCAAAGTATGGCCCATTTTGCAGCGTTATCACTTAGAAGATAAGGTCATCATTTCCAGTTTCAATCATGAAAGTGTCTTACGCATGAAAGCCTTAGCGCCGGACTTAAAGTATGGATTGCTGACAGAAACGTGGCTTATCAACCCCGGCGCTTATACAGAAAGCGTCGGTGTTCAATGTTACCATCCCTATTATGGCAGTTTGACCGCCGAAACGGTAGCCGAAATCAAAGCCCATCATATTGAAATCAATACCTTTACCGTCAATGATGAAGCCAGTGTCAAGCAATTGTGTGACTATGGCGTCGATTGTGTCATTGGGAATTTCCCGGATATGGTAAAGCGCGTCCTGAAAGGAGATTGACATGGAAAATTTAGAAGCGATTATCCAATTGATTGATTCCTGGTTATGGGGGAGATGGCTGGTCTTCGTTTTGCTCGCCTTAGGGATTTTGTATACTATTTCTAACGGATTCATCCAGGTCCGCCATTTTGGTTTCATTATCCGCCGGACCCTTATTGATTCGTATAAGTCTCGTCATGAAGATAAGGGAAATGGTTCCATTTCCACATTTAAGGCCATGATGGTCACGCTGGCTGGCAATGTCGGCGGCGGCAATGTCGTCGGCGTAGCTACGGCTATCCTTTCTGGCGGCATGGGTGCCGTTTTCTGGATGTGGGTCGCTGCCTTTTTCGGCATGGCCTTGAAATACGGCGAAATCGTCTTATCTCAGATGTATCGCGGGAAAGATGAAAATGGCAATCTCCTCAGCGGGCCTATGTATTACATCCGCGATGGCCTTAAGATGCCCTGGCTCGGTGTCGTCATCGCCGTGCTGATGTGCACGAAGATGATGGGGGCTAACCTGGTGCAATCCAATACGATTTCCGGTATCCTTTATTCCAACTATGGGGTTCCGACGTACATGACCGGCGTCGTTCTCATCATCCTGCTTTTATGCATCACACTGGGCGGCTTGAAGCGCCTGGCTAATCTGGCCATGAATCTCGTTCCGGCCATGTCCATCTTTTATATCGTCATCGGCTTGTTGGTCGTCTTACTGAATATCCAGCAGCTGCCGCATGTATTCGCCGAAATCTTCACACAGGCCTGGTCGTTCGATTCCGTTGCCGGTGGCACGGGCGGCTATGTCATTGCCAAGGCTATGCAGTACGGGATTGCCCGCGGTATGTATTCCAATGAAGCTGGGGAAGGTACAGCCCCGTTTGCTCACGGCTGCTCCATCGTGCCGCATCCTGTTGATGAAGGGATTACAGGGGTTACAGAAGTCTTTGTCGACACTATCGTCATCTGCAGCATTACGGCCCTTGTCGTCGGCGTTACGGATATGCAGAACTCTGGTCATTCGGCAACCGTCCTGGCCCTCAATGCTTTCGGTACGGTTTGGGAACCTTTGAAACATGCCGGTACATTGGCCCTGCTCATCTTTTGCTTTACGACTTTGATGGGCCAGTGGTGGAACGCCGCCAAAAGCTTTACTTATGCATTTGGCAATAAAGTTACCAATGTCGTAAAATACATTTTCCCCTTCTTGTGCCTCATCGGATCCTTGGGCAAAATCAACCTCGTCTGGGGCATACAGGACGTAGCCATGGGCTTAGTCGTCATCCCAAACATGATTGCCCTGCTCATCCTCTTCCCGCAGGTGCGGGCCAAGACTAAAGAATATTTCAGCGACCCGAAATACTACGACCACACCACTAAAAACTAGCTGCGAACGTCTTTATAGTTTGTAGTACGGAGTTTGTAGTTTGCAGCAGATGGCTTTAAATTTAAAACCATTCGCTAACCACTAGCCACTAGCTACTAACCACTTAAAAGGAGCTGTCGCATGGGCGACAACTCCTTTTTCACACCTTACACTGTCTTGACAGTAGTATTGTCAAATCTTTACCGATACGGTATAATAGGGTAAACAAAAAAACGGTCTATCCCGCAAGGGATGATGCGCCGTTATGTACTTTAAATAAAAGAGGTTGTCACATGAAGGTATCTTTGTGGGGCAACCTCTTCCCTGAAAGGATGGAGTTTGGTGTATATCGAAGATGAGATTGCTGCTCTGAAGAAAGAGAAGCAGGCTATTATCCTTGCTCATTATTATGTACCTGATGAAGTTCAGGAATATGCTGATTTTGTCGGTGATTCTTTTGGCCTGGCCAAGAAGGCTATTGAAACGGATGCCAAGATCATCGTCTTTGCCGGTGTCGATTTTATGGGCGAAAGTGCCAAGATGCTCAACCCGGAAAAGAAGGTCCTCATGCCTGATGCAACGGCCAGCTGCCCTATGGCTCACATGGCCGACGTGGCGACGATTGAAAAAGTCCGTTCCCAATATGATGATCTGGCCGTCGTCTGCTATGTCAATTCGACGGCTGCTGTCAAGGCCGTGTCCGATGTCTGCGTTACGTCGTCGAATGCCGTCAAGATCGTCCGCAAGCTGCCGAACAGGCATATTTTCTTTACGCCTGACCGGAATCTGGGCCATTACGTATCGACGCAGGTCCCGGACAAGCATTTTATTCTCAACGACGGTTTCTGTCCGCGCCATGATACGGTCGACCCGGCTTATGTGAAGCAGGTCCAGGCGGCTCATCCCCAGGCCTTATTCCTGGCTCATCCGGAATGCCGCAAAGAAGTTCTGGCCCTGGCCGATTATGTTGGCAGTACGTCAGGCATCATCGACTATGCCGGCAAGTCCGATGCCAAGGAATTCATCATCGGTACGGAAGGCGGCGTCTTTTATGAATTGGAAACGCGCAATCCTGACAAGACCTTTTATCCGGCCATGGAAGATGCGTACTGCATCAACATGAAGAAAGTCACGCTGGAAAAAGTCCGCGACTGCCTGCGCGATGAAACGAATGAAGTCCGCGTCGACCCGGATGTCGCCGGAAAAGCTGTCCGTTCGCTGGAACGGATGCTGGAATTAGCCAAATAGAAGAAGGTAATAGCTATGGAAACAGAAAAAACAGATATCGTCATCGTCGGTACTGGTGCCAGTGGCCTTTTTGCCGCCTTGCATCTGCCCCAGGATAAACGAATCCTGATGATTACCAAAGATGAAGTAGAAAACAGCGATTCTTTTTTAGCCCAAGGGGGCATCTGTGTCCTTCACGATAAGGACGATTACGACAGTTTCATGGAAGATACGCTCAAAGCCGGCCATTATGAAAACCGGCGCGAATCTGTCGATATCATGATCCGCTCGTCGCGGCCGGTCATCAATGAGCTCATCGGCTACGGCGTCGATTTTGCCCGCAAGGCCGACGGCTCTCTCGATTATACGCGGGAAGGCTGCCATTCGCGGGCTCGTATCTTGTTCCATGAAGATGTTACGGGCAAGGAAATCACCAGCCATCTCTTAGCAGCTGTCCGCCAGCTGCCCAATGTGGCCATCCGCGATTTCACGACTATGGTCGACATCGTCACCGACGGGAACCGCTGCCTGGGCATCATCGCCCGCGACAGCCAGGGCCGCTATCGGGCTATCCAGGCCGATGAAACGATTCTGGCCAGTGGCGGTGTCGGCGGCTTGTATGACCATTCGACGAATTTCCCGCATCTCACTGGCGATGCCCTGGCCATTGCCATGCGTCATGGCGTCGAACTGGAACACATCGATTACGTCCAGATCCATCCGACGTCGCTCTATTCCAAAAAGCCGGGCCGGAGCTTCCTCATTTCTGAATCGGTCCGCGGCGAAGGGGCCAAGCTGCGCGGCAAAGACGGTCAGCGTTTTGCCAACGAAGTCCTGCCCCGCGATTTGATGACGGCAGAAATCCGCAAGCAGATGAAGAAGGACGACCGCCCCTTTGTCTGGCTCGACATGACCGTCCTCGGCGAAGACGTCATCAAGCATCATTTCCCGCACATTTATGAACGTTGCCTGGAAGACGGCATCGATGCGACGAAGGATTGGGTCCCGGTCACGCCGGCCCAGCACTACTTCATGGGCGGCATCCACGTCGACAAGTACAGCCAGACGACGATGGACCATCTCTATGCCGTCGGAGAAACGAGCTGCAACGGCGTCCACGGGCGCAACCGTCTGGCCAGCAATTCTCTTCTGGAAAGCCTGGTCTTCGGCAAGCGTGCAGCCCAGCACATCGTGGAAACAGAAAAGCAGCCCCAGCAGGTAGTCAGTGAAGCCGAGTTTGCCAAAGCCTGTGCGCCGTCAGAAGCCTTCATCTGCAGTCATGAAGATACACTGGCTGAAGAATACCGCCGCCATGTCTTAGGTGAAATGGAAAGGGAGCGTGAATGTGATGAACAGCGTAACCATGAAATTGCAGGCTGATCCTTTAATCTTACAGGCCCTGCAGGAAGACATCACTGGTGAAGACGTGACGACCAATGCCATTTTGCCGGAAGACTGCCAGGGTGAAGCGGAACTCCTGTGCAAACAGGACGGCATCATCGCCGGCCTAGACGTCTTTGCCCGGCCCTTTACGCTGCTGGACGACAAGGTGTGGTTCGAGTTCTTCGTCAAAGATGGCGATGAAGTCCATAAAGGCCAAAAACTGGCCAAAGTCGTCGGCAGTATGCGGGCCATCTTGTCGGCCGAACGAGTAGGCCTGAACTACTTGCAGCGCATGAGCGGCATTGCGACCTATACCCATCAGGTCGTATCCCTGCTGGAAGGGACGGGGATGACCCTCGTCGATACACGCAAGACGACGCCGAATATGCGGGTCTTTGAAAAATATGCCGTCACCGTCGGCGGCGGCAAGAACCAACGCTACAACTTATCGGACGGCGTCCTGCTCAAGGATAACCACATCAGTGCTGCCGGCGGCGTCGCCAAGGCCATTGCCATGGCCAAAGCCTATGCGCCTTTTGTCCGCAAAATCGAAGTCGAAACGGAAACGCTGGACATGGTCCGCGAAGCCGTCGAGGCCGGTGCGGATATTATCATGCTGGATAACATGAGCCACGACATGATGAAAGAGGCCGTAGCCCTCATCGATGGCCGTGCCGAAACGGAATGTTCCGGCAACGTGACCAAAGAAAATATCGCCGCCCTGGCCGATATCGGCGTCGATTACATCTCCAGCGGCGCCCTGACCCATTCCGCGCCCATCCTGGATTTATCCCTGAAACATTTGCACCGGATATAGTGGCCCGGGTTCATAGAGGCCGTCCTGAAAGGCGGCCCGCAATGTGATGTCCATACTCCACTATCTATCAAAACACATTCGTCTCTTGACAAGAGATGAATCCGCGATATAATAGAGTCAAAGAAAAGACAACGATGTCATGAACGATGTCGTTGTCTTTTTTGTTTTCTATGACATCGTGTCTCGAGAGGGGGCCTTCTTATGTATGTATGGCGAATGGAAAAGATTATGGCAGCCAATTTCCGCGAATGGAAAATGTTGCAGCAGTATGAAAAGTATCAGAAAGGACGTAAAGCCGTGCAGCCCAAGAAAGAGGACCTGCATCTCCGCGACGGCATCCGTTCGGAAACGTGATGAAACTTGAGAGAACGCGTGTTTGACAAAAAGCCTCTTGATTTCTATACTAGTAGATAATAGTGTAGAAAGAAAGAGGCTTATTTATATGGATATAAAGAAAGAACACTGGAGCCCGCTGCTCCTCGACTGGTTTGCCGCCCATGGCCGGGACCTGCCCTGGCGCGACGAATCGCCGCGGGATCCGTATAAGGTCTGGGTGTCGGAAATCATGCTGCAGCAGACGAAAGTCGAAACAGTCCGTCCCTATTATGACAGCTGGATGGACCATTTCCCGACCATTCCCGCCCTGGCGGCAGCTTCCCAGGATGAAGTCCTGCGGCAGTGGCAGGGCTTGGGGTATTATTCGCGGGCCCGCAATCTCCATGAAGCGGTCCAGGAAGTACAGGCCAAATACGGCGGACATGTGCCGGAAAATAAAAAAGACGTGCAGTCCCTGAAAGGCGTTGGCGATTATACAGCCGGCGCCATTTTAAGCCTGGCTTACGGTCAGAAGGAAGCCGCTGTCGACGGCAACGTCCTGCGCATCTTTGCCCGCCTTTACGATATTGAAGAAAATATCTTGTCGACGCCGGTCAAGAAAAAAATCACGGCCCTCGTAGAAGAACAGCTTCCCGATGAAGTGCCAGGGACTTTTAACGAAGCCCTCATGGACTTAGGGGCCATGGTCTGTATCCCCAAGCATCCCCGCTGTCCGGACTGTCCGCTGGAAGGGCTCTGCCTGGCGCACCGGGCTGGGAAAGAATGTGATCTGCCCATCCGGCTGGTCAAGAAGAAATCGCCTGTCGAAGAAATTACCGTCGTCGTCGTCCGCCATGGGGAACAGTGGCTCGTCCACCGCCGTCCGCCCAAAGGCCTCTTGGCGTCGATGTGGGAATTTCCCAATGCCCTGGGGAAGGGGGAGGCAGGCATCGCTGCAGTCCGTCAGCTCTTGGCGCAACAAGGGCTGACCCTGGCTGCCGATGACCAGCCTGTAGGCTCCCTGAAGAGCGTCTTTTCGCATAAGACCTGGCAGATGACGGTCTATGAAGGCCGCATCACCCAGGGGAAACTCGGAGAAGAGGAGGATTGGCAGTGGATCGACTGCAAGGACTACGCGTCCTTGCCCTGGGCCGGACCGCACGGCAAAATCACTGCTATGGTATAATCGATGAAAGGTCTTTTCTTTATTAACTTCATGGTCATTACGTCCTGTATCTGCGTCGTCGCGGCGCTGTTATGGGATTATGTCGTCCGCACGGGCCATCGCTGGCTGCTGCTCTTGGGGACATTGCTACTGGCCGTCTTATCGGCAGCCGGCCTCTACCATTATGAAGACCTCTTTCCCGGCCTCATCGCGTCGGGCTGGGAAGGTCTCTATGACGGCAAGGCCATGGCCGGCCTGATCTGGCTGCTGGCTTGTCTCTTAGCCTTTCCCTGCCTGGTCGTCGTCGCCATAGCCCGCTTTTTCTGCCGGCCCCGGCGCCGCCGGAGAGGGCGTCGGCGTCAACGCCGTTCATCAGGCGTGACGCGCCGGTCCTTCCTCAAAGGCCTGGCGGCGCTGATTCCCGTGGCGGCGTTCGCCACCAGCGGAGCGGGCAATCTCTTGGGTGAACGCGATTTGGATACGACCTACCATGTCTTGAAATACAAGAACCTGCCCGATTATCTCAACGGCTATAAAATCGGCCAGCTCTCTGACCTGCATATGGGGCTCTTTTTCAGTCCCCGGCGATTGCAGGAGGCCCTCGATGCCGTAGCGGCACAGGGCGTGAACCGCCTGGAAATCACAGGCGACCTCATCGACGAACTGGCCCTGCTGCCCAAGGCCCAGGCCATCCTCAAAGCCAATGCCGGCCGCTTCCCTGACGGCATCGACTTCTGCTATGGCAATCACGAGTATTACCGCAGTTTCGATGCGATTACAGCCATGCTTGATGACACGCCGGTCCGGGTACTGCGCAATTCGGCCTTTCAGGCCAGCCGCGGCTGTGGTCAGGGCCTGAAAGGCTGCAATGGCCGCGACGGCCGGTCTTTTTATATTGCCGCCACTGATTACAGCTTTGCCAAGGGCGATGAAGCCTTTGCCAAAGAACGGGAACAGTATGTCCGGGAAACGCTGGCCAAGGTTCCGGAAGACGCCTTCGTCGTCATGCTGGCCCATCATTCGGCCTTTATCGACGAAGGCTTTGCCCATCACATCCCCCTGACCTTGTGCGGACATACGCACGGTGCTCAATTTGCGCCCATTGCGCCCTTAGTCACGGCTCTGGGCTTCAAATATCTCCGCGGTATGTTCCAGAAAGGGGACTGCCGGGGCTATGTCAACCGCGGCACAGGCCACTGGCTGCCTTTCCGCGTCCTCTGTTCCCGCGAGGCCAGTGTCTTTGAATTACGAAAACAAGCGTAAAGGATGAATACCCATTATGATGATCAATACAGCTGTACTCCATATTTTTGATTTCAATACCAACGTCTGCATCGTATCCCAGAAGGACCTCGATTTCAGCAGCGATGTCGTCTACGAATACGTCAGCAAGCGGCTGAACCGCATCATCGGCGATGCCGCCCAGAAGACGGGCGTTTTCTATGCGACCAGTGCCTTTCAGATGAAATTGCAGGCCCTCGTCGATGGGACCCTGACTTTCGACGATTTGGCGTCCCAAATCGCCCGCGAGCTCTACCAGCTCGTGTCCCATTGTGATGAACCGGAATCGGCAGACCTCCTGGTCATCGACTTCCAGGATGACGACGATGTCCGCAACCTGGGCATCCTCATGCTGGATAACAAGACGGCCTATACTCATCAGATCCTCGACGACGAGGGGACGGTCTACAACAAGCTCATCAAACATTACGCCATCCTGCCCGGGACGGCGCAGAAAGCCGAGGCCTATGCCCTCATCCGCCTGAACGATTTTTCTATCCATTTCGTCGACAAGAAGCGGAAAATGGATGGTGAAGACGTCTATCTCCTGCCGGACAAGCTCCTGCAGTGCACGTCGGTCATTTCCAGCAAGGAAGCCGTGAAGGTCGTCAGCAAGATTGCCGAAAAAGTAGCGGAAGAACACGGTGCCAGCACGGTCGAAGCCTTATCCAAAGCCAAAACGTATCTGGTGGAAAATGCCGAAACGGCCGATTCCTTCTCGCCTCAGGACCTGGGCAGCGACGTCTTCGGCGATTCGCCGGTCCTGCAGCGGGAATTTGAAGAACAAGTCAAAGAAGCAAAACTGCCTGAAGCCGTAGCCATCGAAAAAGAGTATGCCCAGAAGGCTGGCCGCAGCCATAAAATCAAGACCGATACGGGCATCGAGATTACTTTTCCGTCGGAATATATCGAAAATACCGACTTCATCCAGTTCATCAACAACCCCGATGGGACCTTGTCCATTGAATTGAAGAATATCGGGAAAATCGTCAATAAATAAGGGGGATTATTATGTCACGCAAGAATCGGCGCAAAAAAGCCAGAAATACCGCTGCTGTCCCGGAAGGGGCAGCCACAGCGGCACAGCCTAAAAAGAAGAAAGGTTCCGTCCACGGTCTGGACCGGAGAACCTGGGTCTTGTACCTCGTCGGCTTTGCCGCCCTGGCCTGGTCCTATTTTGTCTTATTCACCCGCAACTGGTCGGACGCAGGCTTTGCCTTTACCGTCCTGGTTACGGTTCTCTGGCCCTGGTCCTTGTATAAGAACTGGAAGAAAGGGCCGAAAAAGAGGTAACGCTTATGGATATGTCCCATTACAATAAAGATTACGATACGTCCCATCCTTTCCACGTCGTCGCCCCTTATGAACCTATGGGCGACCAGCCCGAGGCCATCGCCTCCCTGGCAGACGGCATCCGTTCCGGCCAATGGGCCCAGGTCCTCGTCGGGGCTACGGGGACGGGCAAGACCTTCACTATGGCCAAGCTCATCGAAGCCGTCCAGAAACCGACCCTGGTCATTGCCCACAATAAGACCCTGGCTGCCCAGCTGTGCAGTGAATTCAAGTCATTCTTTCCCGATAACGAAGTCGGCTATTTCGTCAGTTATTACGACTTCTATCAGCCCGAAGCCTATATCGCCTCGACGGATACGTACATCGAGAAAGATGCGTCCATCAATGATGAAATCGATAAGTTGCGCCACTCGGCGACGATGAGTCTCTTTGAACGGCGCGATGTCATCATCGTCGCTTCCGTTTCCTGCATCTACGGCTTAGGCGACCCGGAAGATTACAGTGAACTCGTCGTATCCCTGCGACTGGGGCAGGAAAAGCCGCAGGAAGAAATACTGCACAAGCTCGTCGATATCCAGTACAGCCGCAACGACATGAACCTCGAACGCGGGACCTTCCGTGTCCACGGCGATACAATCGAAGTCTTTCCGGCGGCCTTCGATAACTCCATTATCCGCATAGAAATGTTCGGCGATGAAATCGACAGGCTCACGGAAGTCGATGTCCTGACAGGCGAAGTCATTGCCGAACGCAAGCACGTCGCCATTTATCCGGCCAGCCATTATGTCACGACCAGGGACAAGATGGAACGGGCCCTGGGGACGATCCGCCAGAAATTGGACGAACGGCTGAAGGTGCTGAAAGACGGCGGCCACTTGCTGGAAGCCCAGCGGCTGGAACAGCGCACGCGTTACGACATGGAAATGATGGAAGAAATGGGTTACTGCTCGGGCATCGAAAACTATTCGCGCCACCTGGCCGGCCGCAAGCCCGGTCAGGCGCCGTATACGCTCCTCGACTATTTCCCCGATGATTTCCTCATCCTCGTCGACGAATCCCACGTCACTCTGCCGCAGCTGCGGGCCATGTACGCCGGCGACCGGTCGCGCAAGGAAAACCTCATCGAATACGGCTTCCGCCTGCCATCGGCTTTGGATAACCGGCCGTTGAAATTCGAGGAATTCGTCGAACGCATCAACCAGATTGTCTATGTCAGCGCTACGCCGGGACCGTATGAAATGGAAGTCCAGACCAATGTGGCCCAGCAGATCATCCGGCCGACGGGCCTGTTGGACCCGAAAGTGGAAGTCCGTCCCATTGCCGGCCAGATGGATGACCTGTTGGGTGAAATACGCAAGCGTACGGAAAAGGACGAACGCGTCCTGGTGACGACGCTGACCAAGAAGATGGCCGAAGACCTGACGGATTACCTGAAGGAAATGGGCGTCCGCGTGCGCTATCTCCATTCGGATATCGCCACCATCGAACGGGCTGACATCATCCGCGACCTGCGGGCCGGCGTCTTCGACGTCCTGGTCGGCATCAACCTTTTGCGCGAAGGCCTGGACATGCCGGAAGTCTCGCTGGTAGCCATCCTCGATGCCGATAAAGAAGGATTCCTGCGCTCGGAAACGTCGCTCATCCAGACTATGGGCCGGGCGGCGCGTAACGTCCATGGACAGGTCATCATGTATGCCGACAAAATCACCGATTCCATGGCAAAGGCCATGGAAGAAACGCAGCGGCGCCGGGAAATCCAGGATGCGTATAATAAAAAACATCATATTACGCCGAAATCGGTCAAAAAGGACGTCGTCGACCTCATCGAACTGACGAAAGTCGCCGAAACGGAAGCGGCCTATGGCAGCCAGAAGGGGAAGAAAGGCGGCAAGATGACCCGCGAGGCCCTGAATAAAGTCATCAAGACCATGACCTTGCAGATGAAAGAGGCGTCGAAGAACCTGGAATTTGAAAAAGCTGCCGAACTGCGCGACCGCCTGGGCCAATTGCGCCAGCAGCTGGCCGATATGAGCCATGACGATACCCTGCCCAAAGAGATGCAGGGCGAAGACATGCCCAAGCGCCGCTACCGCCGCAAGATAAAACGGCTGGATGCGAAAAAAAGATAGAACGCAGGCCGCAGGTCGCAGGCCGCAACGGGCTTTTTACATCAAACTTCAGACATTAAACTTCAAACTCAAATGGGAGGCACGAAGTGCAAGATAAATATATTGTCATCAAAGGTGCGCGTCAGCACAATTTAAAGAATATCGACGTCAAGATCCCCCGGGACAAGCTCGTCGTCTTTACGGGCCTGTCCGGCTCGGGCAAGTCGTCCCTGGCTTTTGATACGATTTATGCCGAAGGCCAGCGCCGCTACGTCGAATCGTTGTCGGCTTATGCCCGGCAGTTCCTGGGGCAGATGGATAAGCCCGACGTCGATTATATCGAAGGCTTGTCGCCGGCCATTTCCATCGACCAGAAGACGACGAGCCGCAATCCCCGGTCGACAGTGGGGACGGTCACGGAAATCTACGATTACCTGCGCCTGCTCTATGCCCGCGTTGGCGAAGCCTACTGCCCGAAATGCGGCAAGCCCATCCGCCAGCAGACCATCGAGCAGATGGCCGATGCCGTCATGGCTCTCGGCGAAGGCGAGAAAGTCATGGTCATGGCGCCTGTCGTCGACGGGCGCAAGGGGACCCATCAGAAGCTCCTGGCCCGGCTGGTCAAAGACGGCTATGTCCGCGTCCGCGTCGACGGTGAAGTCTATCTCCTGTCCGACGATATCCCTTTGGATAAAAATAAAAAGCATACTATCGACGTCATCATCGACCGCCTGGTCATCAAGGACAGCATTTTGACGCGCCTGACCGATTCCCTGGAAACGGCGGCTAAATTGGCCGATGGTATCGTCCATATTTTCCGTATGGCAACGAAAGAGGTCCTGACATTCAGCCAGCACTTCGCCTGTCCGGACTGCCACGTCAGCCTGCCGGAAATCGAACCCCATCTTTTTTCCTTCAACAGCCCCTTCGGCGCCTGCCCGGCCTGCTCTGGCATCGGCAGCACTATGGAAGTCGACGCTCATCTGGTCCTGCCGGACCACAAGAAATCCTTTGCCGACGGTGCCGTAGCGGCTCTCAGCAGCAACCCCGATTCATGGTTCATGCGCCAGCTCGGCGGCTTATTGCGGCCTTACGGCTTTACCCTGGACAACTGCTATGACGACTTGCCGGAAGAATTGCAGGACAAACTTATGAATGGCTCAGACGACACGTGCGTCTTTGAATACGAGAACCTGCGCGGTGAAGTGAAGCAGTTTGCCACGGCCTTTGAAGGTGTCCTGCCCATGGTACGCCGCCGCTACCGCGAAGCCTCGTCGGACATGATGCGCGACCAGTTCGGCCAGTTCATGACCGTCAAGCCCTGCTCGACGTGCCACGGCGCGCGCCTGCGCCATGAAGCGCTGGCCATCAAGATCGGCGGCCTGAACATCGCCGAATTGACGGATTTGCCCGTCAGTGACATGATTCCCTTCTTCGATAACTTGAAGCTGACGGAAAAACAGCAGCTCATTGGCAAGCAGATATTCAAGGAAATCAAGGCCCGCCTGAATTTCCTGCAGACTGTCGGCCTCGACTATCTGACATTGTCGCGGACGGCTGGGACCCTGTCCGGCGGCGAAGCCCAGCGCATCCGCCTGGCCACCCAGATCGGGTCGGGCCTGGTAGGCGTCCTTTATATCCTGGACGAACCGTCCATCGGCCTGCACCAGCGGGACAACGACAAGCTCCTGGAAGCCCTCAAGCGCCTGCGCGACCTGGGCAATACGCTCATCGTCGTCGAACACGATGAAGACACCATGCGCGCTGCCGATTATATCGTCGATATCGGTCCGGAAGCAGGGGAACACGGCGGCACCATCGTCGCCCAAGGGACGGCCGATGACATCATGGCCTGCCCTCAGTCTTTGACGGGCCAGTATCTGAAAGGGACCAAGTATATCCCTATTCCTCAAGAACGGCGTAAGGGGAATGGTACCTTTTTGGAAATTATCGGCGCAGCTGAGCACAATCTAAAACATATAAACGTATCCATCCCCATCGGGACACTGACCGTCGTCACTGGCGTGTCCGGATCGGGCAAGTCGACGCTGGTCAACGAAATCCTCTACAAGGGCATGGCCGAAGCCGTCTACGGCACGCCGCACCGGCCAGGTAAGTTCAAGGCCCTGAAAGGGGTCGAGTACATCGACAAGATCATCAACATCGACCAGTCGCCTATCGGCCGGACGCCGCGGTCCAATCCGGCGACGTATACAGGTGTCTTCGATTCCATCCGCCAGCTCTACAGCCAGACGGCAGAAGCCAAGGTCCGGGGCTACAAGGCCGGCCGTTTCAGTTTCAACATCAAAGGCGGCCGTTGCGAAGCCTGCAAAGGCGACGGCATCATCCGCATCGAAATGAACTTCCTGCCTGACGTCTATGTCCCCTGTGAAGTCTGCCACGGCGCCCGCTATAACCGGGAAACGCTGGAAGTTAAATACAAGGGCAAGAATATTTCCGACGTCCTCAACATGACTGTCGACGACGCCTGCCAGTTCTTTGAAAATATACCGCGTATCGTCAATAAACTGAAGACACTTCAGCAAGTCGGCCTGGGCTATATCCGCCTGGGTCAGCCGGCGACGACCCTGTCCGGCGGCGAAGCCCAGCGGGTCAAGCTGGCGACGGAATTGTCCAAGCGCAGTACCGGCCGGACCCTGTATATCCTCGACGAACCGACGACAGGCCTGCACACGGCGGACATCCACAAGCTCATGGATGTCTTGCAGATGCTCGTCGACGGCGGCGATACAGTCGTCGTCATCGAACACAACCTGGACGTCATCAAGACGGCAGACTACCTCATCGACCTCGGCCCTGAAGGCGGTGCCGGCGGCGGCACCGTCGTCGCCACGGGGACGCCGGAAGAAATCTGCCAGGTACCGGCATCGTATACGGGAAAATTCCTCAAGCCCGTCCTGAAACGGACCAAGGCCCTCATGGCCGGCAAGAAGGGGGTATAAGCCATGGCCGTCAGCGAGGCCGTCCGGGAAAAGGTCCGCAACCTGCCGACCCAGCCCGGCGTCTATCTCTGGAAAGACGAAAAAGGCAAGATCATTTACGTCGGCAAAGCCGTCAACCTGCGCAACCGCGTGACCAGCTACGTCCGCCACGATGCCAACAGGGCGCCGAAAGTAGCGGCCATGGTCAGTCATGCCGCCGATTTGGAAACCATCGTCGTCGCCACGGAAATGGAAGCCCTCATCCTGGAAAATACCCTCATCAAGAAGTATCATCCCCATTACAATATCATGCTCCGTGACGACAAGACCTATCCCTATATCAAGGTCACCGTCCAGGAAGATTATCCGCGTATCTTCATGACCCGCCGTGTCAGCCGCGACGGTGCCCGCTATTTCGGGCCATTTGCCGATTCGACGGCAGTCCACCGCGTCTTGAAACTCATGCAGCGGGCCTACCATATCCGCTCGTGCCGGACCATGCCGACAGACCGGCCGTGTTTGCAATATCACCTGCATCACTGTGATGCGCCGTGCGTCCACTATATAACCAAAGCCGACTACGGGGCGTTGGTCCGCCAGGCCCTGGATATCCTCGAAGGTCGGGACAGCGGCGTTTCCCGGGCACTGCAGCAGAAGATGGAAGACGCTGCGGAAGCCATGGAATTCGAGAAGGCCGCCATGTACCGCGACCAGATTAAGGCCATTGCCGTCATCCAGGAGCAGCAGAATATCGTCAATACGGCTGGCGGCGATATGGACGTCATTGGCCTGGCCCGTCAGGCCGGACAGACGTGCGTCCAGATTTATACCGTCCGCATGGGCAAGCTCATGGGGCGGGAAACCTTTTCTTTGGACAACAGCAGTGATGACGATGTGTCGTTCCTGATGGAAGCCGTCATCGACCAGTATTACGGCGACGGGACCTTCATCCCGTCAGAAATCGTCGTACCGGCCCTGGAGGACCTGGACGGATGCGAGCGCCGCCTGAGCCAGCAGAAGGGAAAGAAAGTGGCCGTCGTCATTCCCCAGCGGGGGCCGAAGAAACAGCTCCTGGACATGGCTTCTGAAAATGCAGCCGGCCTGTTGGAACAGAAACGCCTGCAATGGCAGCACGACGTGGACAAGACAACGGGGGCTGTCGAAGGCCTGGCGCGCATCCTCAACCTGCCCTGCCTGCCGGAGCGCATGGAGTGCTTCGATATTTCCCATACCCAGGGCATCGAAACCGTCGCTTCCATGGTCGTCTTCGAGCACGGCCAGCCGGCCAAGAAGGAGTACCGCCGCTTCAAACTGAAGACCGTCCAGGGCAAGCCCGATGATTTCAAGTCCATGGCGGAAATCATGGAACGGCGCTATGGCGAAAAGGACTGGCCCGTACCGGACCTGATCATCATCGACGGCGGCAAGGGCCAGCTCCATGCGGCCCTGCCCGTCATCCGTCAGGCTGGCTGTGAAGCGCCGGTCATCAGTCTGGCCAAGCGCATCGAAGAGGTCTTCGTCGAAGGCCGCAGTGATTCCATCATCCTCAGCCATCACACGCCGGAACTGCAGCTGCTGCAGGCCATCCGCGACGAAGCCCACCGTTTTGCCATTACGTATCACCGTCATCTGCGGGGCAAGCGCAGCCTCGTGTCCATCCTGGATCACGTCGAAGGCATCGGTCCCAAGCGGCGCAAGGCCTTGTGGACGGCTTTCAAGACCTTGGCCGACATGAAGGCCGCTTCTATCGACGAACTGGCCGCCGTGCCTGGGATGAACCGCCAGGCTGCGGAAAATGTTTATTATTTCTTCCGCCTGGGAACGGATGAAAAGAGGAAAATAACCCAATAGATATGGTATAATAGAAAAAATGAAAGAGGAGGGATTATGATGATGAAAAAGAAAGTCCTCACCGTTTTATGCGGCGCCTGGCTCATGGGGGCCGTCGCCATGGCCGCTTCGCCGGCCGTCGTCCAGGATGCGCCCAAAGCGGTGTATACTCATAGCGATGGCAGTGTCCTCAGTATCCAGTATCCGCCCATTACGATGACGGAAAATGCCGGAGCAGCTCAGCTGATAGCCCAGTATTTTGCCGATGAACAGCAGCAGGCCAAGACCTTTTTCGACCAGCAGGGCGATAAAGGCGTCAAATTGACGGAAGAGAAGACCTATACCGTTACCTTGAATGACGGCAAGTATTTGTCCTTCCTCGATGAAGGCTACCTCTATTTCGACAGGGCTGCCCATCCGACGAGCTGGAAGACCGGCGTCGTCTTCGATATGGCGACAGGCAAGCGCATCACCAACTGGCGTGACCTGGTCAAACTGGGCGATGAAAAGTATTTTACACTCAAGAAAATCACCAATAAACTGACCCTGAGCGGCCACGTCCTGTCGACGTATTTCAACGGACTGACAGAAGACCCGAAGAATTTCTACCTCGACAAGAGTCGCAATATCCATTTCGTCTTCGGCCAGTATGAAGTCGCACCGTACTCGTCGGGCATCATCGATATCAATATGGGCAGACAGGCAAAATAAGTCGTAAAATAATCTTGCTTTTTTTAGGCCAGTATGATATTATAAGCGTGTCAAAATCATTAGTAAGAATTATTCGTTGATATGTTAATTCAGGAGGAAAATCACATGGATAAGTACGAATGCAGTATTTGCGGTTACATTTATGACGAAGCTGAAGGCGATGCAGACAACGGTATCGCAGCTGGCACGAAATTCGCTGATCTCCCGGAAGATTGGGTATGTCCGACCTGCGGAGCTGACAAAGACTCCTTCGTAAAAATGGATTAATCAGTTTGTAGTATAGAGTTTGTAGTTTGTAGCAGATGGTTTCAAATTTTTAACCGGCTGCTAACCACTAGCCACTAGCTGCTAACCACTCAAAAAGGCGCTGTCTTCAAGTGACAGCGCCTTTTTATTGACAATATCCCGGAAGCACGATACAATGATTACTGTTAGACATAAATATTCGTCATGTTTCACATGATTTTGCAGGGGGTGCTTCTGTGAATTTAAAATATGTCAAAGGCAGTTACATGGATGAAATCATGTACGAAGGCCGGCCTGTCCTGTTTACCCTCGATGGCCTCGAAGAAGGTCATGAAGAGGAAGCACAGCAGTACGGTGAAGAAGTTTGGAACTGGGTTTTGGCGCACCGCTCCCGTGTCATCGCTCATGCGCCGCTGATTGCGAATTTCAAGAACAAGAAATGGCGCTCTGACGGCGAACCGGAAGTGACAGCAGAGGAAATCCGCAGTTATTTAAGTCGCATCACTTCGATTTATGCCACTTATAAGAAAGGCTTCGACGTATTCTTCGATACCAATGACGTATTCGATGAACGGTCCATCGTCATCAGCATGGGCAAGAATTTCTTCTTTGAAGGCTTCAAGCTCTTGTAATCCTGTCATATTGTAGAATCACCGAGAATGTGGTAAAATAAGGAATAATCATTGATAGCGAGGTGAATATCATGGCAAAACACATCATTACGATCAACACAGAATCGATCCAGAAGACGGCACAGCACGCTGGCTGCAGCGAATGCCAGACGTCCTGCCAGTCCGCTTGCAAAACTTCTTGCACTGTTGGCAATCAGATCTGCACAAAATAAGTTACGTGAAGGAAAAGGGGCGTCGCTCACGCGGCACCCCCTTCTTTTTGTATGGAGGAAACATTATTCATGGCTGAAATTAAACCAATGATTCATAAATACTGTCAGAATGGCACTTACATGCTCCTCGACGTCAACAGCGGCATCATCAACGTCATCGACAAGATGACCTACGATGTCCTCGATGTCTATGACGGTACCAATAAAGACGCTGTCTATCAGGCCTTTGCCGGGACGTATGATAAAAAGGATTTGGACGAAACCCTGGGCGAATTGGATGAGCTCATCGAAAAGGAAATGCTCTTTGCGCCGATGACAGAAAACTTCAAAGTCGTCGCCGAAGAAGAACCGGTCATCAAGTCCCTGTGCCTGAACATTGCCCACGATTGCAACCTGCGCTGTAAATACTGCTTTGCCTCTCAGGGCGATTACGATACGCACAAGCGGGAACTCATGAGCTTCGACGTAGCCAAACACGCTGTCGACCTGCTCATCAAGAGCACCGAAGGCAAACGCCAGCACTGCGAAATCGACTTCTTCGGCGGAGAACCGCTGATGAACTTCGGCGTCGTCAAGCAGACCATCGAATATATCCGGGAACAGGAAAAAATCCACGATAAAGTCTTCAAACTGTCCCTGACGACGAACGGTATGCTCCTCGACCCGGCCAAGGTCAAGTATTTGACAGACAATCACATCAGTCTCATCCTGAGCCTTGACGGCCGTCCGGAAGTCCACGACCGCATGCGTCCCGATGCTGGCGGCCACGGCTCGTATAAGACCTGTGCCGACAATCAGGTATATGCGGCGAAACACCGCAATGGCGAAGAATATTACGTCCGCGGGACGTATACAAAATACAACCTCGATTTCACCAAAGACGTGGAACACATGGCCGACCTCGGCTTTGAAGGCCTGTCCATGGAACCTGTCGTCGGCGACGATCTGTCCTATGCCATCACCGATGACGACTTGCCCCGCATTTATGAAGAATACGACCGCCTGACCGATTTCTACCTGAAACGCATGGATGAAGGCCGGCCCTTCATTTACTATCACTTCATCATGGACCTCTATCGCGGTCCCTGCATCGCCAAGCGCCTGCGCGGCTGTGGTGCCGGCCATGAATACATGTGCGTCGTCCCCAACGGTGATATCTACCCGTGCCATCAGTTTGTCGGTCAGGACGATTATGTCATCGGCAACGTCTATGACGGCGTGACCAATACGGAACTGCCGCCGCTCTTCCGCGACATGCACGTCCTCAACAAGCCCATCTGCTGCGACTGCTGGGCCAAGTTCTTCTGCAGCGGCGGCTGCCATGCCAATAACATCAAGTACGGCGGTAATATCCAGACGCCTTATGAACTGAGCTGCAAAATCCAGAAGAAGCGCATCGAATGTGCCATGTACATCCAGGCCGTCCTGGCTATGCGCGGCCAGAAAGCCCGCCTCTTCGGGGACCCCGAAGAAAATTGTGAAGGATGCGGCGCCTGTGAATAAGCTGACCAAGCTCATGAAGCTCAAGGTCTTCTTATGGATTGTCGTCTATGCCTATTTACTCTATGCCATCGTCGTCGACGGCCCGTCGGCAGGTCTTCTAGGCCTGTTGGCGGCGGCTGTCGCCGTCTGTGTCATGCAGGTATGGATGCACAGCAAGGCCCGGGCCCGGTGGATGCAGAATAAATTTGATAAAAAATAACCAGAAACGCTACTAAATAGGTTGACTTTGTGGCGTTTATGGAGTACATTAAGAACAGTCCAGTAAGTGTATCTAAATGGTACACTTTATCAATACAAAAATTCGCGCTCTGTCCTGCTGTGCAGGAGAGGGGTGAAACGTATAACTTATGTAGGAGTGATACTGATGAGTGAATTATTAAGAGTAGAAGGCTTGCACATCGCTGTCGAAGGCAAAGAAATCCTCAAAGGCCTCGACCTGACGATCAACACAGGCGAAACACATGTCATCATGGGTTCTAACGGCGCCGGCAAATCGACGCTGTTCAATGCCATCATGGGCAACCCGAAATATGTCGTCACAGCCGGCAAAATCTTCTTTGAAGGCAAAGATATTACGGATGCTCCCGTCAATGAACGCGCCAAAGCAGGCATTTTCATGGCTTTCCAGCAGCCTATTGCCGTCCAGGGCATTTCCGTGGAAAACTTCATCCGCAATGCCAAGAGCACCGTATCGGGCCAGCAGCAGCGCATCATGCCCTTCCGCAAGAAGCTCCACGCCCAGATGGAACAGCTGAAGATGGATAAGTCCTATGCCGAACGCTATGTCAACGATGGCTTCTCCGGCGGCGAACGGAAGAAGACGGAAATCCTTCAGATGTGCATGCTCGAACCGAAACTGACCATGCTCGACGAAATCGACTCGGGTCTCGACGTCGATGCCGTCCGCATCGTATCGGAAACGGTAGCCCAGTACCACAATGAAAACAATTCCATCCTGGTCATTACCCATCACAGTGAAATCTTGCAGCACTTGAAACCGGATTTCGTCCACATCCTCATCGACGGCAAGATCGTCAAGACCGGCGATGCATCGCTCATCCAGGCTATTGAAGCCAACGGCTACGACGCATACAAAGGATAGTAGGAGGTACAGCTATGGCTGATAATAAAGAAAAGCTGGTCGATCAGGAAAAAGAAAAACTGGTCGAACAGAAAGAAGAAAAAATCGCTGAAGAACGCCAGAAGATCGATACCTTCGCCGACTTCGGCAACATGTATAACTTTAAGAAAGATTTTACCTATTCCTATAAGACCGATGCCGGCCTGACGGAAGACATCGTCCGTGAAATTTCGGAAAAGAAACACGAACCGAAATGGATGCTCGACTTCCGCCTCAAATCGCTGGATATCTTCAACCACATGGAATATCCCGACTGGGGCCCGGACATCAGCGAACTCGACATGGACAACATCGTCACCTATGTCCGCCCGAATGCACAGATGAAGGCCGACTGGAACGACGTCCCTGATGACATCAAAGACACCTTCGACCGCCTGGGTATCCCGGAAGCCGAAAAGACGTCCCTCGCCGGCGTCGGCGCTCAGTACGACTCGGAAGTCGTCTACCACAGCATCCAGGATGAACTGGTCCAGCAGGGCGTCGTCTACACCGATTTCGATACGGCCCTGGAAAAATATGAAGACATCGTCAAAGCTCATTTCATGAAGCTCGTCCCGCCGACGGACCACAAGTTCGCCGCCCTGCACGGTGCCGTCTGGTCCGGTGGCTCCTTCGTCTATGTACCGGCCGGTGTCGACGTCTCTATCCCGCTGCAGAGCTATTTCCGCCTCAATGCACCGGGCGCAGGCCAGTTTGAACACACGATGATCATCGTCGAAAAGGGTGCGAAAGTCCACTTCATCGAAGGCTGTTCCGCTCCGAAATACAATGTCGCCAACCTCCATGCAGGCTGCGTCGAATTGTTCATCGGCGACGATGCATCCCTGACCTATTCGACCATCGAAAACTGGTCCAAGAACATGTACAACCTCAATACCAAGCGGGCCATCGTCGGCAAGCACGGCACCATCAACTGGGTCACGGGCTCTTTTGGTTCCCATACGTCGTGCCTCTATCCCATGAGTATCCTCAATGGTGAAGGCGCACATTGCGAATTCACGGGCGTCACCTTTGCCGGCAAGGGCCAGTACCTCGATACGGGCTCGAAAGTCGTCCACAATGCACCGAATACGACGAGCAATATCAATTCTAAATCCATCAGCAAGAGCGGCGGCGTCTGCATCTACCGCGGCAGTGTCGTCATCAATCCGCCGGCTGACGGCGCCAAGGCCAACGTCAGCTGCGAATCGCTCATGCTCGATGAACAGTCGCAGTCCGATACGATTCCGGCTATCGTCGTCAAGAACGACAACATCGACCTCGGCCACGAAGCTTCTATCGGCCGTATTTCCGACGAAGCTATTTTCTATCTCATGAGCCGCGGCCTCAGCGAAGATGAAGCGCGGGCTATGCTCGTCCGGGGCTTCGTCGAACCGGTATCCAAGGCACTGCCTTTGGAATATGCCGTCGAAATGAATAACCTGATCAATCTCGAACTCAAAGGTTCGTTGAAATAGGGGAGGAGGAACATCATGGCAGTAAAGACAGAAAAAATCCAGTACAACCAACTCCCGCGCCCGACCTTCCGCTGGATGAAGGTCAATCACCTGGAATTAGACCCTTTGAAAGCCCAGGCCGCTCCGGCTTATGCGCCGGAAGAACGCCACGACGGCGACGCAGCGGTGGTCTTCTATGAAGGCAATCAGATGCCGGACCTCGGCGATTTCCAGGGTTCCAATGCGGAAGAACTCCAGAAAGCACTGAACCAGGCCAATTCTGGCTGCGCCGTCAGCGTCGGCGAAAACCAGAAAGGGTCGGTTCATTTGAAATACAGCCTCAGCGAAGCAATGCCTCAGCTTACGGCACAGCTCAAAATCGAAGCCGCTGCCCCCAGCGATTTGACGGTCTACCTGGAATTTGACGGCGATGCCGAAAACGGCTCGGTCAATTTCCTGACTTACGTCAAGACCGGCGAAGGGGCCCACGTCAAAGTCAGCAAGGTCCAGCTCAACGGTGAAAATGTCCGCCACGTCGAACACCGATATGGTGATGCCGGCAAAGAAAGCACCATCGACTACGTCAGTGCCGAATTGGGCGGCAAGGCAGCCATCGTCTATTACAAGACGGACCTCATGCATGATGAAAGCAATTTCAACAGCCAGGCCATGTACCTCGGCCATGACGACCAGATTGTCGATTTCTCTTACTGGGTTCCCACACAGGGCGTCAAGACCAATACGGACATCTTGACGACCGGTGCTCTCCTTGATACGTCGAAGAAGTTCTTCCGCGGTACTATCGACTTCCTCCGCGGCGGCAAGAAAGCAGTCGGCTCCGAATCGGATACGTGCATCCTGCTCAGCCCGAAGGTCCATTCCATTTCCGTACCGCTCCTCCTCTGCAAGGAAGATGACGTCGTCGGGAACCACGCTTCCAGTGCCGGCCAGATCGATAAAGACAAGCTCTTCTACCTTATGAGCCGCGGCTTCAACGAAACCGGTGCCCAGCTGATCATCGTCGAATCGAATATCCGCCCGGTCATCGATGCTTTGGGCGATAAAGATTTAGAAAATAAAGCGCTCCAGGCTGTACGCGAAAAGATGCAGTTCTGCCGCAAGAAAGGTGATTGCCATGCTAAATGTACGCAAAGATTTCCCCATCTTGACTAAAGTCCATAATGGACATCAGATCGTTTACTTCGATAATGCTGCGACGACGCAGAAACCGTACCAGGTCATCCACGCCATCGTAGACCTCTTGGAACACCACAACGGCAATCCCCATCGCGGCGCCCACGTCCTCAGCATCGAAGCCGGTGAATTGTACGACCAAGCCCGTGAAGCCGTCCGTAAATTCATCAACGCCGCTTCGACGGAAGAAGTCATCTTCGTCCGCAACACGACAGAAGCCCTGAACCTCGTAGCCCGCAGCTATGCAGAACCGCGCCTGAAGAAAGGCGATAAGATCGTCATCCCCATTTCGGAACACCATTCCGACCTGGTCACGTGGCAGCGCGTCTGCCAGAAGACCGGCGCCGAACTCGATTACATGTACCTCGACGAAGAAGGTCACTTCACAGAAGAAGACCTGGCTAAGATCGACGACAAGACGAAAATCGTCGCCTTTGCCGCTGTCAGCAACGTCTTCGGCATGAAGCGCCCGGTCAAGGAAATCGTCGCCAAAGCCCATTCCGTCGGAGCCATTGCCATCGTTGACGGCGCTCAGTCGACGCCGCATATGAAGACCGACGTCCAGGATATGGACTGCGACTTCTTTGCCTTCTCGGGCCACAAGATGTGCGGCTCTGCCAGCACAGGTGTCCTCTATGGCAAAAAAGCCATCCTGGAAGACATGGAACCGTTCCTCCTCGGCGGCGACATGATCGAATACGTCAAGGAACAGTCGACGACCTTCAACGAACTGCCCTTCAAATTTGAAGCAGGCTCTCAGAACGTCGAAGGTGCCGTTGCCCTGCACGCTGCCATCGACTACTTGGAAGATCTGGGCATGGATAACATCGAAGCCCATGAAGAAGAACTGACCCGTCACTGCCTGGAAGGGATGAAGAAAATCCCCCATATTCACATCATCGGCAGTACCGACCCGGCTGAAAAGACCGGCGTCATCACCTTTACCATCGACGGTGTCCATCCTCATGATGCAGCGACCATCCTGGACAGCTTCGGCATCGCCATCCGTTCGGGTCACCACTGCGCACAGCCTTTAGGCGCTCACTTGGGCGTAGAAGCCTCGAACCGCGCCAGCTTCTATATCTACAATACCCTGGAAGAAGTCGACTACTTCCTGGAAAAACTGCCCCTCGTCCGTAAGCAGATGGGCTTTAAAGATTAAGGAGATAGAAAGTCATGGAAAATATGAACGAATTGTATTCCGACATCATCTTGGAACACAATCAGTGTCAGGAAAATAAACATCCCCTGGAAGATGCCAACCTCAGCGAACACGGCCACAACCCGAGCTGCGGTGACGACATCACTCTTCAGGCCGATATCCAGGACGGCGTCATCAAAGACGCCGCCTATACCGGCCACGGCTGTGCCATCAGCCAGGCTTCGGCCGACATCATGATCGACCTCATCAAAGGCAAGACCGTCAAAGAAGCCCTGCGCCTGGTCGACCTCTTCCTGGACATGATCAAGCGGGAAGTCACAGACGATGATAAACTGGAAGAGCTGGAAGACGCCATCGCCCTGAAGAACATCTCCAATATGCCGGCCCGCGTCAAATGTGCCGTCCTGGCATGGCATACCCTGAAAGATGCCCTGGAACGGGAAGGGAAGTAGGAGATAGCGGCTAGCAGTTAGCAGTTAGCCGTTCGTAGGGGCCGTCCCAACGGGCGGCCCGCCTGAATCTTTGTATACATA
>CABQJB010000002.1 GCA_902464195.1 uncultured Megasphaera sp. | reverse complement strand
ATATTACTTATATTTTGAATCGCGGTGCGGCTTTTGGAATCCTGGAAAATCAGCAGTGGCTCTTTCTGGTCATCGCCCTGGTCTTATTCCTGCTGTACGGCCTGTTCCGCAAAAAATTGCCGGCGACGCCCTGGGTCTATGGCGGGGCTGGCCTGCTTTTGGGCGGGGCCCTGGGAAACGCCCTGGATCGGACGCTCTGCGGGGCAGTAACGGATTTCTTCGATTTTCGCATCTGGCCCGTATTCAACGTCGCTGACATCGGCATCGTCGTCGGCGTCGCTTTGTTGTTATGGTATAGTTGGACCCATATTTCGGATAAATGAGGATGAAGACATGGAAGAAAAGAAATTAGTTGTCACAGAACAGGAACAGGGGAAACGGTTGGACGTCTATCTGACGGCGGCCCTTGATATTTCACGCAGTTATGCCCAGCAGCTCATTCAGCGCAAGGAAGTCACAGTCAACGGCAAGGAAGCCAAAGCCAACCGCCGCCTCAACGAGGGCGACCAGGTGCAGGCTGTTATCGAACTCCAGGAAGAATATAAGCTAGTTCCGCAGGACATCCCGCTGGATATCGTCTATGAAGATAAGGACATCATCGTCGTCAATAAGGCCCGCGGCATGGTCGTCCATCCGGCTGCGGGCAATCCCGACGGGACCCTGGTCAACGCCCTGCTCTATCACTGCCAGGGCGAGTTATCGGGCATCAACGGCGTCATCCGTCCGGGTATCGTCCATCGCCTGGATAAGGACACGTCAGGCGTCATGGTTGCGGCCAAGACCGATGAAGCCCATAAGGGCCTGGCCGAACAGATTAAGGAGCATTCGGCGCACCGGACGTACTGGGCCCTGGTCCACGGCAATATTTCGGAAGAACGGGGTGTCATCGATGCACCTATCGGCCGCCATCCCAAGGACCGGGTCAAGATGGCTGTCACCTTTAAAGGCGGCCGTGAAGCCGTGACCCATTTCAGGGTATTGAAGCGCTATGGTGATTACACCTGGGTCGAATGTAAGCTGGAAACGGGCCGGACTCATCAGATACGCGTCCACATGGCTTATATCCATCACCCCGTCGTCAACGACCCCTTGTACGGATATAAAAAAGACGATTTCCCTATCGACGGCCAGGCCCTTCACTCGCATAGTCTCGATTTGGTCCATCCGATTACGGGGAAGGCTATGCATTTTGAAGCACCGGCGCCGGCTGATTTCCTGGCCTGCCTGGAACGGGCGGAAAAGAAAGACTGACAGGTGGTGAGTCACATGTGGAAAGAAAAGACACTGCTCATGGACGAAAAAGCAATCGGCCGGGCTATCCGCCGCATTGCCCATGAAATCATCGAACGCAATAAAGGCCTGGACAAGACGGTACTCGTCGGTATCCATACGCGCGGCGTCCCCCTGGCTCAGCGCCTGGGCCGGGAACTGGCAGCTATCGAAGGCCGGGATGTGCCCGTATATGATCTCGATATTTCAGCTTATCGCGACGACGACCGCAAGAGCCCTATTGCCGTCAGTGATGCCGGGAAATTTGATGCCGATGGCCAGACGGTCATCTTAGTCGACGACGTCCTGTTCACGGGACGGACGGTCCGGTCGGCCCTCAATGCCATCATGGAACTGGGGCGGCCTCAGTTCATCGAACTGGCTGTCCTCGTCGACCGGGGCCATCGGGAACTGCCGATCCGTGCCGATTATGTCGGCAAAAATGTACCGACGTCGCGGAAGGAAGACGTGTCGGTCCAGTTAAAAGAAACCGATTCGTGCGACCGCGTCGTCTTGCGGGAAGAGAATTGATTTTCCCCTTATTTCTTGCTATACTTAAATGAACATCGCACGAAGTTTTCGACCATCTTATCTGGTTATCCTGGCGTTAATGTTTGAAGTTTGATGTAAATTTTTAACCATCCGCTAACAACTAACTGCTAGCCACTAACCACTTAAAAGAGTTTGTCGCACGTGCGACAAGCTCTTTTAACTTATATCTAGAAAGAAGGGATTATCATGAAAAAAATTGTCAATGATGTCAACAACGTCGAAGAGGAAATGATTCAGGGCCTGGTCAAATCAGCACCGAATAAGCTGCGCAAGCTCGACTACGGGACCATCGTCGTCCGGGCTGACAAAAAAGAAGGCAAAGTCGCTCTGGTCAGCGGCGGCGGCAGCGGCCATGAACCGGCTCATGCCGGCTACGTCGGCACGGGGATGCTCGATTGCGCCGTTGCCGGTACGGTCTTCACGTCGCCGACACCGGACCAGGTCCTGGAAGGTATCAAAGCCGTAGCTACCGATAAAGGCGTTCTCTGCGTCGTCAAGAACTATACCGGTGATGTCATGAATTTTGAAATGGCCATCGAAATGGCTGCCGATGAAGATATCAAGGCCGACTATGTCGTCGTCAACGATGACGTCGCCGTCCGGGACAGCCTGTATACGACGGGCCGCCGCGGCGTAGCCGGTACGATTTTCGTCCATAAGATTGCCGGTGCCAAAGCCGAACAGGGCGCAGAACTGCCGGAAGTCAAGGCCGTCGCCGAAAAGGTCATCGCCAACGTCCGCTCCATGGGCATGGCTATCGAACCGTGCACCGTTCCGGCTGCGGGGAAACCGGGCTTTGAATTGGCCGATGATGAAATGGAAATCGGCATCGGCATCCACGGTGAACCGGGGACGCATCGGGAAAAACTGCGTCCGGCCAATGAAATCGCCAAGATGCTCGTCGACCAGATCCTGGCAGACCTCGATTACAAAGACCATGAAGTCGTCGTCCTCATCAACGGCATGGGTGGGACGCCGCTCATGGAACTGTACATCGTCAACAACTTCGTACAGGACTATCTCAAGGAACAGGGCATTACCGTCTATGACACGATGGTCGGCAATTACATGACCTCCATTGAAATGGCTGGCTTTTCCATTACTCTCCTGCGTCTGGATGACGAAATGAAGGGGCTCTACGACGCACCGGCCGATACGCTGGCCTGGAAAAAATAAGAGGGGATGAGTTCATTGGATACGAAACAGATGGCAGCCATCATCGAAGGGATGGCTAAGAAAATCGAAGCAGAAAAAGAATATTTGACCGAGCTCGACAACGAAATCGGTGACGGCGACCACGGCATCAACCTGGCCCGCGGCTTTGAAGCCGTCGAAAAGAAGCTGCCTTCCCTGACAGGCGGCGACATCGGCGCCCTGCTCAAAGGCGTCGGCATGCAGCTCGTGTCGACCGTCGGCGGCGCATCGGGGCCGCTCTACGGGACGGCTTTCATGAAAGCCGGCATGGCCTGCAAGGGCTTGACGGAAATCGACGGGCCTGCTTTCGTCAAAGCCATGGAAGCTGCTGTCGACGGCATCAAGATGCGCGGCAAGGCGACAGAAGGCGAAAAGACCATGCTCGATGCCTTGTGCCCGGCACTGAAAGTCATGCAGGATGACGTAGATGCCGGCAAATCATTGAAAGAAGCCTTGCAGGATGCCGCTAAAGCTGCGGAAAAAGGCGTAGAATACACAAAGACCATTATCGCTACCAAAGGGCGTGCCAGCTATTTAGGCGAACGCAGCCTGGGCCATCAGGATCCGGGCGCCACGTCGTCGCTCTATTTGCTGCAGGTCCTGGCTGAAATGGCCTGATTTTTAGGAGTGAAGGAAAAGATGGTAGGAATCGTATTGATTTCTCACAGCCAGAAGGCCGCTGAAGGGGCTGTTGAACTGGCCCGCATGATGGCGCCTGATGCGCCTATTGCCGCTGCTGGAGGACTCGAAGATGGCAGCTTGGGAACGAGTTTCGAGAAAATCACGACGGCTGTTGAAGCCGTAGACCAAGGCGATGGCGTTGCCTGCATCATGGATATGGGCAGTGCTGTCATGACCGCCGAAATGGTCGCTGAAAGCCTGGACGACCGGCAGATACAGCTTTTGGACTGCCCCTTCGTCGAAGGTGCCGTTATTGCCGCCATTGAAGCAGCTGGCGGTACGCCCCTGACTGCCATGCAGGATAAAGTGGAAGCCAGCCGGGACAGGAAGCTGTAAGGTATCATGATGAAGCGCTTCTTGAAACGCCTGCTCCTGTTCCTGGTCTGCCTGACCGTCATCTTAGGCGGTATCGGGGCTTATATCGGCAACATGGCTTATGAAGAATTTTATGATGCCCCCTGGGACCAGCTTCTGGGTATCGAGAACCACAGCCGCGACGTGTCTACCGTCCGTCAGTGGGAAAAGGAACGGGGATGGGAACCGGTCCGGGTCAATGGGCAGGACGGGACGATCCTGCGCGGGACGTATATTGAGAACCGTCATGATTCCCACAAGACGGTCATCCTCATCCACGGCCTCTACCAGAACCGTTCCATGTGCCTGCCATATATGGAAGTCTATCGCCGCCTGGGCTATAATATCCTGCTCATCGACCTGCGGGGCCACGGCGAAAGCGAAGGGGACCATACGGAATGGGGCATCCGGGAAATCGATGATTTGGCCATGTGGTGCCAGTGGCTGCGCAACCGCGATGAACAGATGAGCATCGGCCTGCACGGTGTCTCTCTTGGGGCGGCTATGGCCCTGCTGTATGCAGGCAGTGAATACGGCAAGGACCTGTCCTTTGTCGTCGCCGACAGTTCTTATGGTAACATCATTTCCCTGGGACGGGAGAAATTGTGGCAGGCTTCGGGGGATAAGAGGGCTATTTGGAGTTATGACCTCCTGGACCCCTTCTTCCAGGCTGCCATGTTCTACCATACCCACAAGACCGTGTCTTCCCTGGAACCGGCGCAGGCTGTGAAGCGGATGAAGATGCCTGTCCTCTTCCTACACGGCAGCGACGATGCTCTGGTGCCGGTGAAGACGGCGAAGAGCCTCTATGATAATTGTACGAGTCCGAAAAAAGAACTCTATATTTTTGCCGACTCTCCACATGCCGTCGGTATTCAAACGGACCGCAGCGAATACCTGCGCGTCGTCAGTCGTTTCATAGAAAAGGATGTCCTCAATGACTAGGAAGGCGTCGGACTATGCATTTCCGATACTTGACTATTTCCCGCCATCCTGCTATTATTAGTATAGTAAATGACCGCCGTCTACTACATATAGTAGACGGCGGTCATGCGTTTGCTATGCGCAGTGGAGGAGGAAGATTATGAACGAACAAGAATGGCTCGGCGCAGATAATCAGCTCGGCCTTGATATTTGGAAGAATAAATATTGCGATAACGGCGAAACCTTTGACCATTGGGTCGGCCGCATCAGCGGCGGTGATGAAGAAGTCGCCGATTTGATCAGAACCAAGAAATTTCTCTTTGGCGGCCGCATTCTGGCCAACCGGGGACTGGAATATGAAGGCAAGAAGATTACCTTGTCCAACTGCTACGTCATGACGCCGCCGGAAGACAGCATTGAAAGCATCTTCGACCGGGCCGGAAAATTGGCCCGGACCTACAGCTACGGCGGTGGCTGCGGCATCGATATTTCCCGCTTGAGCCCGAAAGGGGCGCGCATCAACAACGCGGCCAAAGAAACGAGCGGGTCCATTTCCTTTATGACCCTCTATTCCCTGGTCACGGAACTGATCGGACAGAACGGCCGCCGTGGGGCTTTGATGATTTCCATCGACTGTGCTCATCCCGATGTCCTGGATTTCATCAAACTCAAGACGGACCTCAATAAGGTGACCAAGGCCAATATTTCCATCCGCCTGAGCAATGAATTCATGGAAGCCGTCAAGGAGCATAAACAGTTCCGCCTCCATTTCAAGCGTCAGGAAACGGGACAGGTCATCGAAAGCCTGGTCAATGCAGCCGACGTCTTCCGCCTGGTTGCAGAAACGAACTGGGATTATGCCGAACCGGGAGCCCTGTTCTGGGACCGCATCAAATCGTGGAACCTCCTGGCGCATACGCCGGAATTCTCCTTTGCCGGCGTCAATCCCTGTGCCGAAGAACCGTTGCCGGCTGGCGGTTCCTGTCTCTTAGGCAGCATGAACCTGGCCAACTTCGTCAACGATCCCTTTACGCCGAACGCTACCTTCGATTTCGATGAATTCAAACGTTGCGTCCGCATTGCCGTCCGGGCCCTCAATGATGTCCTCGAAGAAGGCCTGCCCCTGCATCCCTTGGAAGAACAGCGGGAAAGCGTTAAAGCCTGGCGCCAGATCGGCCTGGGCATCATGGGCCTCGGCGACATGCTCATCCAGATGGGCCTGACCTATGGCAGTACCGATGCCGTTGCCTTCTGCCATGATATCGGCTTTACCATGGCAGATACGGCCATCGCTGCGTCGGCAGAACTGGCTCATCAGCGCGGTGCCTTCGACAAATGCCATATCGATGAAATCATGAGTACGCCTTATTTCAAGGCCAACACGACGGAAGCGACGGCGAAACTGGTCAAGGAATACGGCCTGCGCAACTCCCAGCTCCTGACCATCGCCCCGACGGGGACTTTGTCGACGATGCTCGGCATTTCCGGCGGCATCGAACCGATTTATGCGAACTTCTATGAACGCAAGACGGAATCCCTCCACGGGACGGACGTCTATTATAAAGTCTACACGCCTATTGTCGAACGTTACATGAAAAAACATCACATCAAAGACGACGGCCAGCTTCCGGAATACTTCGTCACGGCCCTGACTCTGGATTATCATGAACGCGTCGAAATGCAGGCAGCCTGGCAGCAGCACATCGATGCGTCCATCAGCTCGACGGTCAACGTGCCCAACAGCTTCACTGTCGAAGATACGGAAGACCTTTACCTCTTGGCCTATGAAAAGGGCTGTAAGGGCCTGACCCTGTTCCGCGACGGCTGCAAGCGGGCCGGGATCCTGACGACTCATGAAGAAGAAAAACGCGTACCTACGGCTGGTGAAGGCCTGGAACGCGGTGAAATCGTCAGCATCGACGACAACGTCATCGGCAAGAAGCGAAAGCTCATCACGGGCTGCGGCAGCCTGCACTGCATGGCCTTCTTCGATCCTCAGACAGGGGCCCTCCTGGAAACGTATCTCAGCAAGGGCTCGACAGGCGGCTGCAACAACTTCATGATCGGTTTGTCGCGCATGATTTCCATCAGTGCCCGTGCCGGCATCGATATCTACACCATCGTCGATCAACTCAATTCGACAGGCAACTGCCCGTCCTATTCGGTACGCCGGGCGACGCGCGGCGATACCAGCCGCGGTTCGTGCTGCCCCATGACAGTCGGCAATGCCCTGCTGGAAATGTTCGATGAAGTCCAGGAAGAACTGCATCAGACGGCGTCCGTCGCCAGCGGTCATACGCCGGTCAAAAAGACACCGGTCCGGCCGAAAGCCGAAAAGAAAGTCACCGCCGAAAGCATGCTCTGCCCCCAGTGCGGCGAACCCTTAGTCTTTGAAGGCGGCTGCAACACCTGCAAAAACTGCGGCTGGAGTAAATGTAATTGAGTGGCACGGCTCATTGGCCCTTTCCCGTTCATCACAGCCTAGGCCGCCCTCTGCTTCGTTGTCGTCAGTCGGCATAGGCTCCACTATGCCTCCTTCCTCCGCCTTGCATAGGGCGGCCTATCCTGCAATGAACTATGGGAAAAGCCAATGAGTCGTGCCACTGGCTGACGCTGGCCTGGCAATCCAGCCCACCCCATACGGAGTGTCAGCATCGAGTCACAGCCTTTGTTGGGCAATGTGGTAAACTGACGTTTCCCAGAGACGGCATCAGACTCTGTGCAATCTCTGGAAAATTGGGAAAAGCCAATGAGTTGTGCCACTGGCTGACGCTGGCTTTTAGGAAATGGGCAATCCGGACTGTAGGGGTCGCCACGTGGGCGACCCGCTGGAGACTGATGATGATAGACCGTGGCGGGATGATGGGGCTGATTTATCCGCCACGGGCACGCCCCTACGGCTGTTGGGGGATGCTCCTGTTAAAATTTGTCTTGACAGGTAGGGCGTTTGTGTTTATAATAAACGTAATTTTACAGAAGGCGATGAAGGAGAAGCAAATTATGGGTCCTTTCAGAGAGCTGCCGGATGGTGCGAGGCAGCAGGGCTGTAAGGCGTTCCGCTCTGGAGCTGCAAATGATGAATTTGACGGGTACGCCCGATATAGCGGTACAAGTTGGCCGAAAGGCAAGTTGGGTGGCAACGCGGGAATATCGACTCTCGTCCCTTTTATGGGACGGGAGTTTTTTTATTGGTATGGCAGAAGGCTTTCCCTGCGGTCTTCGTGCAGTAAGAGGTGGAAATATGAAGAGAGTGTACAATTTCAATGCAGGCCCATCGGCAATGCCTTTGGAAGTCCTCAAGGAAGTTCAGGATGAATTCCTCGATTTCAATCACACAGGAATGAGCATCGTCGAAATCAGTCATCGCAGTGCTGCCTATCAGGAAATGCAGGATGACACGGTAGCGACGCTGAAGAAGCTCATGGCCGTTCCCGACGACTACCACATCGTCTTTATCCAGGGCGGTGGCAGCGTGCAGTTCGTCATGCATGCTGCGAATTTCCTCAAGAACCGCGGCGGTTATCTGAATACTGGGGTATGGTCCAATAAGGCCATGGAAGCCGCTTCCTTCTATGGGGAAACATATGAAGTCGCTTCGAGCAAGGCCGATGGCTTTACGTACATCCCAAAGGCAGACAGCTTCGTCGTCAAGCCCGATACGGACTATATTTACATGACATCGAACAACACCATCCATGGGACGGAATGGCACGATTTCCCGTCTTTCGATGTTCCTTTGTTCTGTGATATGTCCAGTGATTTCCTCAGCCGTCCGGTCGATGTGAAGAATTTCGATTTTATCTACGCCGGTGTCCAGAAGAATGTCGGCCCGGCCGGCGTCGTCGTGGCCATCATCAAGGACGACCTGCTGAAGAAGGTCTGCCGCGATTTGCCGCTCATGCTGCAGTACAAGACCTATGTCGACCACGATTCGACGTACAATACGCCGCCGGTCTTCAACATTTATTTTGTCAATAAAGTCGCTCACTGGCTCGACGATAACGGCGGACTGGCTGCCATGCTTGAACGGAATAAGAAGAAGGCTGCTATCGTCTACGGTGTCATCGACGACAGCAACGGCTTCTACCGCGGCCATGCCCGCAAAGATTCGCGCAGCCTTATGAATGTCACCTTCAACTTGCCGACGAAGGAACTGGAAGCCCAGTTCGTCGCTGAAGCGGCTGATCACGACCTCATCGGCGTCAAGGGCCATCGCTCTATCGGAGGCTGCCGGGCATCGATTTACAATGCCGTTACCGAAGAAGGCTGTCAGGCTCTGGCAGATTTCATGAAAGCGTTCCAGAAAAAACATTAATGTATCATATAGGGGGAGAAATAAAATGAAGATTTTAGTCAGCGATGACGTATCGATGAAAGGCGTAGATCTCTTACGCGAAAATGGATATGAAGTAGATGTGAAGAAGAATCTCGATGAACAGGGACTCATCGACTGCATCGGCGAATATGACGGCCTCATTACCCGCTCCATGACCCACGTCACGGAAAAGGTCATCGAAGCGGCTACGAATTTGAAGGTCATCGGCCGTGCCGGCGTCGGCGTCGACAGCATCGACTTGAAGAGTGCGACGGCACGGGGCATCGTCGTCGTCAATACGCCGACGTCCAACACCCTGGCCGCTACGGAACATACCTGTGCTATGATCATGGCCATTACCCGTCACATCCCGCAGGCCCACAATTCGCTCATGGCCGGCAACTGGGACCGCAAGACCTTTACGGGTATCCAGCTCCAGAACAAGACAATCGGCATCATCGGCGTCGGCCGCATCGGTTCGCGCATTGCCAAACGCATGCAGGCCATGGAAATGAAGACCATCGGCTATGACCCGTACATCCCGGAAGAACGGTTCAAACAGCTCGGCGTCGAACAAGTCGACTTGGATACGCTCCTCAAGCGGTCGGACTACATCACTATGCATACGCCGCTGACCAAGGAAACGAGGGGCCTCATCGGCAAGGAAGAAATCGCCAAGATGAAAGACGGCGTCCGGGTCATCAACGTTTCCCGCGGGGCTGTCCTCGATATTTATGCACTGGCTGAAGCTCTCAAGAGCGGCCACGTCGCCGGCGCCGCTATCGACGTCTTCCCGACGGAACCGCTGACCAAGGATATCAATCCCTTCCTGGGCATGGATAACGTCGTCATCACACCGCACCTCGGTGCTTCGACGGTCGAAGCTCAGATTGGCGTTTCTGTCGACGTCGCCGAAGGCGTCATGGAAGCCCTGAAAGGCGAACCTGTTGCTACGGCTGTCAACATGGCTCCGGTACCGCCCAATGTCTACAATGTCATCCATCCTTATTTCGACCTCATGGAACGCATGGGCAACCTGGCCGTTTACCTGGCCGATGCGCCGATGAAGGAAATCGAAGTCGAATACACGGGCGAACTGGCCGATACGGAAACGCGCCTGCTGACGACGGCCGTCCTCAAAGGGGCCCTCAATCCGATCCTCCAGGAATCGGTAAACTACGTCAACGCCGCAGAAGTCGCCAAGACGCGCCACATTGCCATCAAAGAAATCAACAGCCAGTCCAATGGCTATTTCGTCAATTCCGTCACCGTCCGGGTCCGCACCAATAAGGGCGAACACGCCATTGTCGGCGTCTTGTTCAACGGGACGGAAGCCAAGATTGTCCAGATCGACGAATACCGCGTCGACTTCACGCCCGAAGGCTACCTGCTCCTGGTACCGCACGTCGACCAGCCGAACATGATCGGTCAGATTTCGACCATCCTCGGCCAGGCCCATATCAACATCATGGGCATGCAGGTCGGCCGCATGACCAAGTCGGGCAACAACATCATGGCCATTGCCGTCCAGGATGACATCCCCAACGACATCATGGTCAAGCTCCGCTCGATCAACGGCATCCTCGATATGAAGCTCATTCACTGCGATATTCACTAACAGGGGGAAACTATGGTACGCATCATACTCATTCGCCACGGCGAAACACAATGGAATATTGAAGGACGATACCAGGGCCAGGAAGATACGCACCTGAGCGAACGGGGCCTCAAGCAGGGGCATATGGTCGCCGAAGGCTTGAAGGATACACCCATTGACGTAGCCATTTCCAGTCCTCTTGAACGGTCGTACATGACCTGCTCTTTCTGTGCGGATCTCCACGGCCTGCCGGTCCTCAAGGACGACAGGCTCCTGGAAATCAACCACGGCGATTGGGAAGGAAAACTGGCCGATGAAATCGAAGCCAAGTATCCTGAAGAATTCCACCGCTGGCATACACAGCCTCATACGGTGACCATGCCCGGCCAGGGCGGCGAATCCCTGGAAGATGTCCGCGTCCGCGCCCGCGCTGCCTTTGACGATTACGTCCGGAAGTACGACGGCAAGACGGTCCTCGTCGCCGCTCATGACGCCGTCAACAAGGCCATCATCTGCGATGTCCTGGGACTGGATATGAGTCATTTCTGGCAGATCAAACAGGATAATACGTGCATCAACGTCTTGGAATGTCAGGACGGCGTATGGCGCCTGGTCCTGCTCAATTCTACGAATCATATGGGGTATTTGTTCAGCGGTATTGAACAAAAAGGCTTATAAGGCTATAATACGAGGGGTATAAAAGCATATTTACTGAGGAAGGAAGAAAACATCATGTTAGATACGAAATTCATCCGCGAACACGTGGAAGAAGTCAAAGAAAATATTAAGAACCGCCATGCCAAAGCCGATGTCGACGCTTTCGTCGCTTTGGACAACCAGCGCCGTGACATTCTTCAGAAAGTCGAAGCCATGAAGAACGAACGCAATACGGTTACCAAGGAAATCAGCCAGCTCAAACGCAACAAAGAAAATGCAGACGCTCAGATCGCAGCTATGAAGAAGCTCGGCGACGACATCGATGTCCTCGATAAAGAAGTCAAGAAAGTCGAAGCTGACATGCGCGCTATCCAGCTCATGATCCCCAATATGTGCCACCCCTCGGTTCCCGTCGGCAACGATGACAGCGACAACCCGGAAGTCCGCAAATGGGGCGAACCGACGAAGTTCGATTTCCAGCCCCTCAATCATTGGGACGTCGGTGAAAAACTGGGTATCCTCGATTCCGAACGGGCTGCTAAAGTAACCGGTGCCCGCTTCTACTATTACATCGGCGCCGGTGCCCGCCTGGAACGCGCTGTCTACAACTTCATGCTCGACCAGCATACGGAAAAGGACGGCTACACCGAAGTCATTCCGCCGTATATCGTCAACCGTGATTCCATGACCGGTACAGGCCAGCTGCCGAAGTTCTACGAAGATATGTACAAACTCAACGTCGAAGGCGAAGAAATGTACATGATTCCGACGGCAGAAGTACCACTGACCAACTACTACCGCGGTGAAATCATCGACGGTGCCAAGCTGCCGATCTACTTCACGGCCATGACGCCGTGCTTCCGTGCCGAAGCCGGTTCGGCTGGCCGCGATACGCGGGGCCTCATCCGCCAGCACCAGTTCCACAAAGTCGAAATGGTTAAATACGTCGCTCCGGAAACGAGCTATGACGAACTCGATAAACTGACTAACAACGCCGAAGACATCCTCAAGGCCCTGGGTCTGCCGTACCACGTCGTCTGCCTCTGCACAGGCGATATCGGCTTCTCCGCTGCCAAGACCTTCGACGTCGAAGTATGGTTCCCGGCTCAGGGGAAATACCGTGAAATCTCGTCGTGCTCCAATACGGAAGATTTCCAGGCACGCCGGGCTAATATCCGCTTCCGCCGCACACCGAAATCGAAACCGGAATTCGTCCATACCCTGAACGGCTCCGGTCTGGCCGTCGGCCGTACCGTCGCCGCTATCCTGGAAAACTACCAGCAGGCTGACGGCTCCGTCATCGTACCGGAAGTCCTCCGCCCGTACATGCACTGCGACGTGATTACGAAGCAGTAAGGGCCGTTCCGGCCCACCGGTCGCAGTTCGCAGGGCGCGTTCGTAGGGGACGCCCAAAGGGCGTCCCGCTTGTCGAAGGCCGTAGTTCGCTGTAGGGGCGCCCACGTGGGGCGTCCGCCTGTGAATTTGAGCGGTTCAACCTCTCCGGCCTTTCAGGCCACCTCTCCTATGAGGAGAGGCAAGGTCTGTGACGAACGACCTACGATGAACAAAAAAACTCCTGCCCCGAGGCAGGAGTTTTTCCACTCTGTCTAGAAGTAATACTATATATGTGTTTTGATTATTTTTAGACAGGAGGTTCACTATGGATCGCGTATTGACCTTGGAATTTGTCCGCGTTACGGAAGCGGCTGCCGTCAAGGCCGGCCGCCTTATGGGGAAAGGCGACAAGATGGGCGCCGACCAGCTGGCTGTCGACGGGATGCATTCGATTTTGTCGACAGTCCCTATTGATGGGACCGTCGTCATCGGCGAAGGCGAAATGGATGAAGCGCCGATGCTCTATATCGGCGAAAAAGTCGGCGCCGGTGGTACGGAAGTCGATATCGCCGTCGATCCGCTGGAAGGGACGAATTTGACGGCGAAAGGCCAGGATGGGTCCATTGCTGTCATGGCCATTGCCCGCAAGGGGAACTTGCTCCACGCCCCGGATATGTACATGGAAAAGCTCTGCGTCGGCCCGCGGGCTAAGGGGCGCATCGACCTGACCCAGCCGGTACAGGAAAACCTGCGCCGCATCGCCGAAGGCCTGGAACGGGGCATCGACGATCTGACCGTCGTCATCCTCGACAGGCCGCGCCATCAGGAAATCATCGACGAGTGCCGCAGTGCCGGCGCCCGCATCAAGCTCATCACGGACGGTGACGTCTCGCCGGCTGTCGATGCCGGCATCGAAGGATCCGGTGTCCACGTCCTCATGGGTATCGGCGGCGCTCCGGAAGGCGTTCTGGCCGCAGCGGCCCTGAAATGCCTGGGCGGCGATATGCAGGCCCGTCTCATCCCATACACCGATGAAGAACGGAAGCGCTGTTGGGAAATGGGCATCGATGACATCAACCGCGTCATGACCCTCGACGACCTGGTCAAAGGCGATGACTGCATCTTCTCGGCGACGGCCATCACCGATACGCCCATGATGCGCGGCGTCCAGTACTTTGGCGGCGGCGCCCGTACCATGTCCGTCGTCATGCGCTACAAGAGCGGAACAATCCGCTTCATCGACACGTTCCACCGCTTCGACAAGAAAGCCAAATGGAGCATTCATTTGTAGAGACCGCAGGCCGCAGGCCGCAGTCCGTAGGGGCCGTCCCAGAGGGCGGCCCGCAGCAGGCCGCAGTCAGCAGTCAGCGTCCCGCTTGTAGGTTGAAAATTTCCGAGGGATTACGTCTGTAGGGGCTTGCACGTGGCAAGCCCGCTCCAGAATATGAGTGATTTTCCAGATTGGGGAGACGTCATCAAATATCCAGCGGGTCGCCCACGTGGCGACCCCTACAGCTTAAAAAGGGCTTGTCGCACGGCGACAAGCCCTTTTTTTTTCTCCCCTTTTATGGTACAATGACTTGATAGTAATTATATGCTCATAATGGCACCTTAGGCGCCATTGCCTTTGGGCCATTTAGAATAAACTACTCGAATAGTATTAGGAGGCACCAGAATTGGAGAAACTTGTTATTCATGGTGGAAAACCCTTACAGGGTACGGTTCGCGTCAGCGGGGCTAAAAATGCCGTGCTGCCTATCATTGTCGCATCTATGCTGGGAACGACGCAGAGTACATTGACAGAAATCCCGAAATTAGCCGACGTACATACCGTCTGTGACGTCATCGCGTCCCTCGGCGTTCATATAGAACATCCTGAAAGAGATACACTGGTCATCGATGCCCATGAGCTGACATCGACGACGGCTCCGTATGATTTAGTACGCCGTATGCGTGCATCTTTTTTGGTTATGGGACCTTTACTGGCCCGCAAGGGGAGGGCCCAGATTTCCCTGCCCGGTGGCTGCTCCATCGGTGCCCGTCCTATCGACCTGCACCTCAAAGCTTTTGAAGCCATGGGGGCCGTCATCAACCTGGAAAACGGGGACATCGAAGCGACGGCGCCGAATGGCCTCAAAGGGGCACAGATATACCTGGATTTCCCCAGCGTCGGCGCTACGGAAAATATCCTCATGGCTGCATCCATGGCTGACGGCAAGACGGTTCTGGAAAATGCCGCAGAAGAACCGGAAATCGTCGACTTGGCAACATACCTCAACAGTATGGGCGCCAACATCCGCGGTGCCGGTACCAACGTCATCCGCATCGAAGGCGTCAAAGAACTGCACGGTGCCAACCACGCCGTCATCCCCGACCGCATCGAAGCGGGTACCTTCATGGTCGGCGCGGCCATGACCCAGGGCAATGTCTTCGTAGAGAATGCCATTTCGGAACACTTGAAGCCCCTCATTTCCAAACTGAAGGAAGTCGGCGCCGAAGTCCAGGAAGAAATCGACGGCATCCGCGTCATCGGCCATGAGCCGCTTCGTCCGGCCGACATCAAGACACTGCCGTATCCTGGTTTCCCGACAGATATGCAGGCCCAGTTCATGGCCCTGACGACTATCTGCCAGGGGACGAGTGTCGTCACCGAAACGGTCTTTGAAAACCGCTTCATGCACGTCGACGAATTCAAGCGCATGGGCGCCAAGATCCGCATCGAAGGCCGCAGCGCCATCGTCGAAGGCGTACCCAGACTCAAAGGCGCATCTGTCAATGCGACGGACCTGCGGGCCGGTGCTGCTTTGGTCCTGGCCGGCCTCGTCGCCGAAGGGGAAACGGAAGTCGGCTATTTATACCACATCGACCGCGGTTATGATAATCTCGTATTAAAATTACAAAGGCTAGGTGCAGACATTGTTCGCGTCAATATTGAGGAAGAAGAAAACTAAGAAAAGAGTACAGCCGAAGCAGTCCCACTCGTTCTTTCTGGCCAACTGGTTCGGCAGCGATATTGCCATCGACCTGGGGACGGCCAATATCATCGTGTTCGTCAAGAACCGGGGCATTGTCGTCAATGAACCGGCTGTCATCGCCGTCGATACGATGGAAAACAAAGTTGTCGCCATCGGTCGCGAAGCCCAGGCTATGCTGGGGCGGACGCCGCGCAACATCCACGCTTACCATCCGCTGCGCAACGGCGTCATTGCCGACTACGATGCGACAGAATACATGCTGCGCTACTTCATCCGCAAGGCTATCGGCAAGGCCCTGATCTTTAAGCCCCGCGTCGTCATCTGCGTCCCGTCGAGCGTCACCAACGTCGAACGGCGGGCCGTCATCGAAGCGGCCATGCAGGCCGGCGCCCGCAAGACGACGGTCATGGAAGAACCGCTGGCAGCCGCTATCGGTGCCGGTTTGGACATTGCCACGTCCAACGGCTCCATGGTCGTCGACATGGGCGGCGGAACGACGGACGTCGCCGTCCTCAGTCTGAGCGGCGTCGTCATCAGCGAATCGCTGCGCATCGGCAGTAACACCTTCGATGAAGCGATTATCCGCTATCTGGAAAAAATCAAGCACATCGCTATCGGCCAGCATACGGCAGAAGAACTGAAGATACTCATCGGCACGGCCATGGGCGACGGCCGGCGCATGACGGCTGACGTCCGCGGCCGCAGCACGGAAACGGGCCTGCCGACGTCGGTCGATATCGACTCGCAGGAAATCCGCCAGGCCCTGGACGAACCAATCCAGACCGTACTCAAGACCATCGTTTCCATCCTGGAAAAGACACCGCCTGAACTGGCGGCGGACATTGCCGACCATGGCATCGTCCTCACCGGTGGTGGCCTGCTCCTGGATAGTTTCGACCGCCTCATTTCCCAGACGACAGGTATGGCAGCGTATCTCTGCGATGAGCCACTGTTGTGCGTCGCCAACGGAGCCGGTAAGGCTTTGCGGGAAATGGACCGTTTAAAAGATAGTTTTGATGATTTATAGAGTGCTCCGCAGCAGGCGGAGCTGAAAAGGAGGGAGCCGTCATGAAAAAGTTTCGCAGACTCGCCGTATTAGCTGGGTTAGCAGGTCTGATGGCTATGCCGGCCGCAGCTGCTGACGTATCGTACACGACGGTATTGAGCGGCAGCGTCGTCAGCGTAGCCCCTGTCGGTGCAGCCGTCAAAGAGGGAGATGTCCTGCTTACGGTGAATTCCCTGGCCGGCCCGATGCCGGCTGCCCGTTCTGACAAGGATGGCGTTGTCAAGACCGTCCTCGTCCAGCCGGGATCACAAGTGCAGCAAGGCGCCGTTGTCGTCGTGGTGGAAACGAAATGAGATATACCATGATGCAGAAAGTATCCGCCTTGCGGCGTACGTTGGGCCGGGTCTGTCTGACCGCGGCCCTTTCCTGTATTCTGGCCTTTTCGGTACAGGCACAGGAATTCATGAATGTCAGTGAAGTCCAGCCGGGAATGACGGGCTATGCCAAGACCGTCATCCACGGTACGACTATCGATACGTTCCCCGTCGAAATTTTAGGAGTCATGAAGAACAGCGGCCCGTCAGGGGACTTGGTCCTGGCCAAGTTTTCCGGGCCCCTCATTGAAGAAACGGGTGGTATCGCCCAGGGCATGAGCGGCAGCCCGGTCTATATCAATGGCAAGCTGCTCGGTGCCGTCGCCTATGGCTGGTCCTTTACCAACTCCCGCGTCGGCATGATTACGCCTATCAACGATATGATTAAGCTCTGGAATGTGCCGACGAGGGAAGAAATCCGGCCTTTCAACGCCCGCGAATCGTCGCTCATCCCCATTGCGACACCGCTCATGACGTCGGGTTTCGACAGCCTGTCGACATCGTGGATGCAGAGCAAACTGCCGGGCTATAACTTCATGCCTGTCGATACGGCTTCGGCCAGCAGCGACAGCACGGCTCTGCCCCTGGAACCGGGCAGCAGTGTCGCCGCAGCTTTTGTCAACGGTGATATGAAGATGGGCGCCATCGGGACGGTCACTTATGTCGACAACGACCAGATCGTCGCCTTTGGCCATCCCTTCCTGAAAAAGGGCAGTATCAATTACTTCATGCACAATGCCTACATCTTCACGGTCGTCAATAACCTGTCCAGTTCCTTCAAGCTGGGCTCTATCGGCGCCGAAGTGGGCAAAATCACTCAGGACCGCGGCGCCGGCATCGGTGGCCAGTATGGCTATCTGGCACCGGGCATTCCTGTCGTCATCAAGGCCAGGGATACAGACACCGATACGGCCATGACCAAGCGCGTCAAAATCATCGAAGACAATGAACTGACGCCGGTCCTGGCAGCTACGACGGTGTACAATACGGTCAATAAGACTATCGACCGCACCGGCGGCGGCACGGCGACCTTGTCGTATACCATCCGCTCGTCCAATGGCCGCGATAAGGATATTACCCGGCACAATATGTATTACTCCGAAGATAACATCAATGAAAAGAGCATCGACGAGCTCTACAATGTCCTGGATATCTTGAAACACAATGAGTTCATCGACTATCCCATCCTGGACATCAACATGTCCGTCGATATCACCCAGGCCCGCAAGTCGGCGACTATCGTCGATGCGTCAGCAGCGCCTGTCGTCGTCAGCCCGGGCGATACGGTCTATTTCAAGGTCAAGCTCCACCCGTACCGCGGTGTCGATGAAGTGAAGACCATGAGCTTCACCGTCCCCAAGAGCCAGCCTTTAGGCGATATGGTCCTGGAAGTACGCGGCGGCGGTGTCATCCCTCTGCCGTACCTCATCGAAAAACAGCGCTACAACCTGACCGACGAAATCGTCCAGCGCCTGCGCCATTATAAGGATTTCAATGAACTGAAGAAGGAAATCGAAAAAGAAGATGCCAATAATGACTTGGTCATCGAAATCCTCAGCCAGGGCGTCAGCATGATCAACGAAAGCGGCACGAAAGTGAAGAAAGAAAAAATCCGCGGCAAAGAACCGGGGACCAGCGCCAAGGATGTTATCAAGCCAGGCAAGCACAATATCGGCGATGAAAATCCGAACGACGCCAAATCTTCCATTCCTACACCGTATATCGTCAAAGGCGACGGCCAGATCACCATCAAAGTCGTCACGCCGGAAAAACGCGACGCTTATTTGGCCAAAAACCACAACATCAACGAGGCGAAAGCCGTCATCGGTGATGAAACCGACGGATCTTCGCAGGACGATGAACTGGTCAAGGCCGGTAAGAACAGCGATGACAACAAGGATACGTCCAAAAAAGACGACAAGGGAAGCGACAAGAAACCCGATAAAGGCCAGGATAAGAAATCGGCTGAACCCATCCGCACTGTCGACCTGGATATGTTCCACTAGCCGTTCGTAGGGGACACCCAAAGGGCGTCCCGCAGGCCGCAGGCCGCATGTCGCAGTCAGCAGCTAGCTGCTAACCACTAGCCACGAGCCACTAAACAGGCGCTGTCTTCATATGACAGCGCCTTTTCCCTTGCCATTTTTCGCATAAAATGCTATCATTTTAGCTGTGGAAAACTCAAATCTTGATTTTAGTTTTCTCTCTTTTGTTTCTCACAATTTAGGCACAATTGAATACAGGTGTTTTATATCCATTTTTTATATGGTATAGTAAAGTATGATACTTAAAGAAAGGACGGTCTTTCATGCAGGAAATCCTGGAAGGCATCGGCAAATTTACGCTCCATGTCTTTGAACAAGTCGGCGTCATTGCCATCCTCTTTGGCCAGACCCTGCGTCAGCTGCCGAAGATACAACGCCGCCTGACCATTGCCCAGATGGCTCATCTCGGCGTCAATTCCCTGCCTATCGTCAGCCTGACCCTGCTCTTTGCCGGTATGGTCATGACCTTGCAGATCGTCGATATTCTCTTGCGCTATGGTGCCCAGTCGACGCTGGGCGGCGTCATGTCCGTCGCCATGGGCCGCGAATTAGGGCCTATCCTGACGGGCGTCGTCATGGCCGGCCGTGTCGGTGCGGCCATGACGGCTGAAATCGGGACCATGAAGGTCACGGAACAAATCGATGCCTTGCGCTGTATGGCAGTCAATCCCATTGCCTATCTCGTCGTACCGCGCTTTGTAGCCTGCGTCGTCATGGTACCTGTATTGGCCTTTTACGGCTACGTCATCGGTACGGCCGGCGGCTACGGCGTCGCGACGCTGGGCGCCGGGCTCACGCATTTTACCTATGTAAATTCTATTGAGCTCTTTACCGAAGTCAGTGACGTCGTCTACGGCCTCATCAAGGCCATGTTCTTCGGCGGCATCATTGCTCTCGTCGCCTGCAATGAAGGCATGCATGCCCAGAGCGGGGCCGAAGGCGTCGGTCAGGCTACGACGAAGTCCGTCGTCACGTCGATTATTTTTATTTTTATCTGCAACTATATCTTATCGGTTCTGTTGTATTGAGGAGTGCTATGATACGTCTTCGCAATGTGACCGTCGCCTATGGCGACCGGGTCATACTAGACAACATCAATTTAGACATCCATCAGGGCGAAACGCTGGCCATCCTCGGTGCCAGCGGCTCAGGCAAGAGTACGATCCTGCGACTGATCATCGGCTTGCAGAAGCCGACGAAAGGGCAGGTCTTCTTTCACGATGAAGACATTACCGCCTTCGATGAGGAACAGCTGACCGCCGTGCGCCGCCACATGGGCATGGTCTTCCAGTATTCAGCTCTCTTCGATTCCATGACTGTCGGTGAGAACGTCGCCTTTGGCCTGCGCCAGCATACGAAAGACGATGAAGCGACGATCCAGCGAATCGTCAAGGAAAAGCTCCGCCTCGTCGGCCTGGAAGGCATCGAGGACATGATGCCCAACGATTTATCGGGCGGTATGAAGAAGCGTGTCAGCCTGGCTAGGGCTATCGCCCTGGACCCGCAGGTCATCCTCTACGATGAACCGACAGCCGGCCTGGATCCGCTGCGATGTATGGATATCAACCGCCTGGTCGTCAGCATGCAGAAGCAAATCCATGCCACATCGGTCATCGTCACCCACGACATGGATTCGGCCTTCTACGTGGCTGACCGCCTGGCTTATTTACAGGACGGGCGCTTTCGGCTCATTGCTGATAAGAAGACCTTTGCCCATACTGATGATGAGGAAGTGCAGCGCTTTATCCACGGCGGCCGCCTTCCAGAAGAAAGAGGGGATAGCCTATGAAGTGGAGTGCAGAAGCGAAAGTCGGTCTGGTCACCATCGTCGGCGTCCTCTTATTCACCTTTGTCGTCCTGACCCTGGCCCATGCCGAAATCTTCGGCAAGCCCGGCTTCATCGTCCATACGGAATTCAAGGATGCCAATGGCCTGCAAAAAGGCAATTCCGTCCGCTATGTCGGCGTCCACGTCGGTAAAGTTGAAAGCGTAAAGCCGTCACGTGATGGTGTCGATGTGGCCATGAAACTGGAGAAGGGGACGGAAATCCCGCGTGACTCCAAAGTGACGGTCACGACGGACGGCCTGCTCGGTGAAAAAATCGTTTCCATTACGCCAGGCAACGACAAGAATCACCTCCTGGCCGATGGCGATTACATCGATGGCAGCCAGAGCAAGAATATGGACGACATGATGGATAGTGCCAGCAAGCTCATGGGCAGTGCCGACGACATGGTCAAGAATATCAACGCCATCATCGGCGATGAAAAGACACAGGAAGCTATGCGCGGTTCCATCCAGAACATCGATGCCATTACGGGCAAGACAAGCCAGATGATGGATGCCAACGCCGGCAATATCCAGCAGATTACGGCCAATATGGCAGCCATGACGGCCCAGATGAATGCGTCTATGCAGAACCTCGACGGCGACGGCGCGGCCTCGGCCAACGTCCGGGCGACGGCGGCCAATATGAAGCAGATTACGGACCGTTTCGAAACCATTGCCCAGTCGATGGAAAAGATGACGACGGATCCGCAGACCCAGGCCAATATTCAGACGACGCTGAATAATACGGCCCAGATTACGACGAAAGTGAATAAGATACTCGGCGGCGCATCGGACATTAAGGTCCAGGGCGAAGCCGGACTCTTATATAATACGACGAAGAATGAGACCAGCGGCACTGTAAATTTTAAGGTGTACCGTGGCGATACGTTCGGCCTCGTCGGGGCAGAGAACATCGGTAACGGTACGAACCTCAACTTGCAGTACGGCCGCCGCGGCCGCCTGTTCGACACGCGGGCCGGCCTGATCAACGGCGACCTCGGTGCGGGCTTCGACTTCTTCCAGGACGGGCCTTTCCGCTTGTCCCTGGAAGGCTATGATCCCGATGACTGGCGCTTCCGTTTGAAAGCCCAGTACCGCCTGGCGCCGGATTTCTATCTCTTCAGCCAGTTCACTCGGCCTATGAGTCGCAGTGACGGTGGCAATTATTATGGTATTAACTACGCTTTTTAGCAGATTCTATAGAAATAACGGGGGTACCCATGATGAACAACAAACTGTACAAGAAATTGGTCATCGCCATGATGATTACGACCATAAGCGCAGTCGCCGCTGCTTCGGCAGCGGATACGACGGCTTCTGTCCGTCCTGTCGACTTAGCGCAGGCCGATGCGATCCAGTCCCGTGCCAAAGCGGAACAGCAGGAAATCAAGGCCGAAAAGGCCCAGCAGAAGAAAGCGGCCAAAGCCGAAGCTAAGGCTAAGAAAGCGGCCGACGCCGTCCGTCCCGTAGACATTACGCCGGAACTGCGCGAAGAACTGGCTCAGAAAATCGCCGATGATTCGGCGAAGCTGGCTGAAAAAGCGGCTGCCAAACGGGCCAAGACCCAGGAACCGGATCCGGTCATCGTCGTCGGCCATGTACCGACGAACGGCACGGTCGACTTGAACCTGCCTAAGACCGTTCAGATGGCCCTCGATTATAACCGGGATATCAAGAATTCCCAGTATGCCTTGAAGAAAGCGGAATACACGATTGATGAAGCGCGGGCTGGGAGAGCACCTGTCGTCGATTACACTTTCAATACACAGCGTTCCCGTGCGACTGATGCCAGCCTGGCTGCTTCACGTGCCCAGGGCCGTAGTGCGAGTGCTATTTCTAATGCTTTTGGTAATGATTTATCTGTCACCATTCCTCTCTATACAGGCGGCAAAGTCGAAGGCAATATTGACGTCGCTAAATTAGGCAAGACCGATGCCCAGGAAGAAATCCTGCGCGTCGAACAGGCGACGAAATATTCTGCCATCGAAGGCTATTATGCCCTTCTGGCTTATCAGGAACTGCAGAGCGTCTACCATGAAGCCGTCGATAACCTCCAGGGTCACTTGGATAACGTCCAGGCTCAGTACAACGTCGGCACCAAGGCTAAAGTCGACGTCCTCTCGTCCGATGTCTCCCTGGCCAACGCCAAGACGACGGCTATTACATCGGATAACAACGTCGCCGTTGCCGAATCGAACTTGAACAACATCCTCGGCCTGCCCTTGGAAACGAAACTCAACCTGGCTGATCATCAGCTGCCTTTTGATACCTACAACATTTCCCTCCAGGAAGCGACGGACTATGCCATGAAGTATCGGCCGGAAGTCCTCCAGGCGGCTGTAGCTGTCCAGGAAGCAGAACGCAATATCGACATTGCCAATGCCGGCAATAAACCGACCGTAGCCATTACAGGCGGCAACAGCTGGGCCGACAACACCTTCCCTGGCATTGATGCTAATAAGCGCAGCTGGAATATCGGTGCTGGCGTCACCTATAACTTCTACGACGGCGGGGCTACGAAAGCCAAAGTCAATCAGGCTAAACAGGACCTCCTCGTCGCCCGTGAAACGGAACAGAAGACCCGCGAAGCCGTCCAGCTGGAAGTCAAGCAGGCTTACCTCAACATCCGCAGCGCGGCCCAGAAGGTTGAAGAAACACAGACTGTCGTCGACCAGGCCCGTGAAAACTACCGTATCCAGAATATCCGTTACCAGGCCGGTGTCGGCATCAACCTGGACGTCCTCGATGCCCAGTTGAGCCTCAACGAAGCCCAGGTCAACCATATCCAGGCCCTGTACGATTACAACGTCGGCATTGCCAAACTGGAACAGGTCATGGGCGTCGATGTCGAATCGGGCGTCATCCATCCGTCTTTGACGGCGACGACCTATCGCGGTTAAACAATCTTTAAAGACGGCATGGCAGGTTTTTAACAATTTTGCTGGGAATATTGCCATTTGTCATCTATTTCTTGATTTTCTTCAATACCATAGGTAGAATAAAGAGAGAATTGTAACGTGCGATTCTCTCTTTTTTTTATACGTGGAGTTCGATTATGAAGAAAAAATGGATGGCTGCCTGCGGCGTCACGGCTTTTTTCCTATCGGCAGGGATTGCCCTGTGGATGGAAAAACCGGCCCTGACCCAGATGGCAGGCCAGGCAATTACGACAACTGCAAACAGCAAATTGAACGGGACCTTGTCGTTTTCTTCACTGGATATATCCTTGAACGGCCAGTTGGTCATGGCCAAACCGGTCATTAAAGATACACAAGGGCGGGTCGTCATCGAAGGCGACGCCGTCCGTGTCTACGTCAATCCTGGCAAAATCATGACGGCCCTCAAACAGGGGGAAATCCTGCAGGCCCTGGATACGGCCGATGTCGATGACCCGGTCCTGCATCTCTGGCAGAATGAAGACGATGGCACGTGGAACGTGGCGTCGCTCATCAAGAAAAATCAGAGCACGACTGATGCCGGATTCCGCGGGGCCATCAACGTCCACAACGGGACTATCGATGCCAAATTGCCGGACAGTACAGTCGTCACCGGAGAAAATGTCAACGGCAGCGTGTCTTTTGCCGATTATCCGTCGCTGGCCATCGATGCGTCTATGACTGTCGATGGGCAAAAGGTGACGGCCCACGGGACGTATGCCTCGAACCGCCAGTATGACTTCACCTTCAGTGCCGATGCCATCAATGGGACCTATGCGTCGTCATTCATCCCGGCATCGGCCGATGTCGTCATCCGCAGCGGGACCGTCGAAAATGTCAAAGTCCGCGTCGCGGACAGCCATAACGGCTTTTTCCTGTCGGGACAGGCCGATGTATCCGACGGCCACGTCACCGTCCAGGGCCTCGATGTAGACGACCTGAAAGGCCATGCAGCCTTGACGAGCAAAGATATTACTTTATCGGACGTTGAAGGCCGCGTCAATGGGCAGGACTTCCGCGTCGGCGGGACCATCGTGACCAACGGTGACACGCCGGTGTTCAACCTGAATGTCGACGTTCCCGGAGCTGACGTGACGGCCTTTGCCGACTATCTGCCCGTTGCTGTCAGCGGGACGGCCGGTTTCAAAGGGACGGTATGGGGGACAGTACAGGACGTGAACGCCCGTGGCACAGCGTCTTTGCACAATATGACTTATAACGGCTATACTGTCGATGAAGCCCGGGCAGATTTGATTTACAGCCAGAACCGGCTCGATATCGATTCCCTGACGGCCCGGGCCTATGGCGCTTCTTTGAGCGGGAAAGGCGTCTATGACATACAGAGCGGTGCTTATGAAGCCGATGCTGACGTAGACAGCCTGGACCTCTCGGCCGTGCCCGGCATGCCCGTGGCTGTCATGGGGAGCCTGTCAGCGTCGCTCCACGCAGCCGGCAACAGCAAGGATAACTCGATTATGGCGACGGGCCATGTGACGGCAGGGGACCTGTCTTATGACGGTCTGACTGTCGATACAGCCGGCGGCGATGTGGCCTATGATGGCCGCGTCGTGACCTTGCGCAGCGGCCACGCCGACCTGGCAGGCGGCAGTGTCGACGTCAGCGGTTCTTATGAAGTGGACAGCCAGACGCCGCACCTGACCTTTACCGGTCATGGCCTGCCTCTCGATGCCGCTTCGCCCTTCGTGTCCATCCCCATGGATGGGACGGCTGATTTGTCCGGCCACGTCGACGGGCAGCAGTGGGATGTGGTTTTCAATGCCCGCAACGGCCAGATCAAGGGCGTTCCCTTCGACAGTATCGACGGGACGGCCCGGGGACAGGGGAGCCGCATCGAAATCCCGGCCCTATACTGGCGCCGCGGCGATGGGACTCATACCCTGCGTGGCCAGGCGGACTTGGATGCCCGGACGGTACAGGCGTCGCTGACGACGTCGCATATGCGTATCGAACAGCTCCTGCCGGCTGTCGGCAGGGAAGACCTGCCGCTCACTGGCTGGGCTGATAATACGATTACCCTCAGCGGCAGTCTGGACAATCCGACGGCTTCTGGCTCGTTCCGCCTGACCAGCGGTTCCTATGCCGGTTATCTCTATAAGAATGTCAGTGCCGATTACCGCCTGGACAATGGGACGGTCTATCTCTCGAACGGCGATATTTCTTCCTATACGGCATCTTTGGCCCTGTCCGGGTCCATCGGCGATACGCTTAATCTCGATTTGACCGGGAAGAACGTCGATATTTCTCGTCTCTTTCCGCAGAATAAAACGCCGCGCAGCGGCTCTTTCGACGTCCAGACCCATATCGGCGGCAGTCTGGACAATCCGACAGCAGCCGGATCGCTGACGGCGGCCAACCTGGTCATCAACCACATGGTCCTGAACAACATCCACGGCGATTTTGCCTATTATGACGATATGCTTCGTCTGACGGACCTCCATTTCGCCCAGCTCGGCGGGACGTATGACGGCAATTTATTGTATAATACGGAATCGTCTCTCCTGCGGGGCCAGGCGACGGTCGTCAACGGCGACATTGCCGGCCTGCTCAAGGTCGCAGCCCTGCCTGTACAGGATATCGAAGGCAAACTGAATGGTCAGGTCGATATCAGCGGCACCGGCGACAATCCGACGGTCTCCATGAAGGGGACCATCCGTGACGGCTCTTTCGGCGGCCAGCCTGTCGAACCGGCCGATATCGACGTCCAGATGGAAAACGGTGTCGTCACTATCAACAAGATGGCCCTGAATATCGGCAGCGGCGTCCTGGCCGCCCAGGGGACGTATGCCCTGCACGGCCCGGTGAAATTGTCCGTCGCCGCCAAGCAGTTCCCGGCCAAGACGTTGACCGACGTCCTGGGTCAGAAAGACTTCGTCGTCGATGCGCCCATCGACTTTGCCGCTGACTTGAGCGGCACGGGCGACGACCTCCAGGCCGACGTATCGGCCCAGCTGGGAAGCGGTACGGCCAATGGCATTTCCTTTACCGGAGCTTATGCCCTGTTCAATATCCGCAACGGCCTCATCACCCTGCAGCAGGCCAGCGGCAGCCGCGATCCCTATAAGGTCAGTGCTAGCGGGACTATTCCCGTCAGTGCCTTGAAAGGTGGCAAGACGAGTGAATCCATGGACCTTGACGTCCGGCTCGACAATGCCGGCCTCGACATCCTGACTTTCCTGACGCCTTACGTCACCGAAGCCGACGGTCCCATCCAGGGGGGCGTTAAAATCGGCGGGACCCTGGATGCACCGACGGTCAACGGCGACATTGCTGTCAAGAACGGTACCATCAAGTTCAAGGATACGGCCTATCCCCTGGCCAACATCAATGCTGACCTGGCCTTCAAAGGCCGTTCGGCTGTCCTCAGCGGCAGCGGGACCATGGATAAGAAAGGGAAGAAGAATCCCGGCAGTATCAGCCTCGACGGCAAAGCCGCCTGGAGCGGCCGCAGCTTAGATTCCTATTCCCTGGCGGCTGATTTTTCCGGCCTCTATCTGAACTGCCCCTATTATGACGGCCCCATTACGGGCTATATCAATGTCGCGCCCGGCGATGGGCGGCCCAAGGTGAGCGGCCTCATGCAGGTCGATAATACGACCGTCGACATTCCCCTGGCCCTGGCCAGCAGCAGTGAAGGCCCCGATTTGGACCTGGACTTCACCCTGACCCTGGGCAACAAGGTACGCCTGTACAATCCGGCTTTATATGACTTGATGGTCAATGGTTCGGTCACCTTCCAGGGCAACCTCAATCATCCTCATCCGTCAGGCCGCTTTGAAGCGACGCGGGGGACCGTCCATTATTTGGACACCAATTTCCGCGTGACCAAGGCCAAGGCCGATTTCTCGCGGTATGATTCCTTCCTGCCCTATATCGACGCCGAAGGCTTCAGCCGCGTCGGCCAGTACAATGTCATGCTGACCCTGCGCGGCCAGGCGGACAACATGGACCTCATGCTCCGTTCTGATCCGCCGTTGACGAAACAGCAGATCGTGTCGCTCATCACCTTGCGGAACAGCGGCGGCCGGCCTCAGAGCTCCCTTAGCGAAGAAGATATGGACAGTCTCCTCGGTTCCGGTATCCGCATGACCCTGAACAGCCTGGGCATCACCCAGAGCCTGGAAAAGGCCTTGTCCCTGGATATGCTCACTGTCACTAACGGCTCGCTGAATCTCAATGATAAGAATACCGATGTGAGCCGCAACTATTACAACATTGAAATGGGCAAATACCTGTTCAATGACTTCATGGTCACAGCGGCCTTCGGCATCAACCACGGCGACGACCGCTTCGGCTTCATGTACGACCTGGGCAGCAAGTTCAGCGTCAACGCCTGGAAGTCCGACGACGACAGCTTCATGGGCGGCGTATATAAGTATTCGTTTTGATTCCGTATATGTGGTCATGCCGTTGCATCCGGCGATTGATTACAGGACGCCATACATACAGGAATAACGGGAAAGCAACATGTCCTGAAGCGGGCTTGCCACGTGCAAGCCCCTACAGCTGGGACACAGGCCCGTCATGTATGTTGGGTACACCGTGGCTTCCTCGGTATATGTGTGGATACGCCGTCGCCTTTGTAGGGGCGCCCACGTGGGGCGCCCGTCCCTATATATGTGTGAATTCCATTTGAATGAAAAGGTGGTGAAAGGCCATGTTGGACGATTATCTGAAAGAACTACAGCATATCACCCTGCTCCAGCCCGATGAAGAACGGATCCTGTGGCAGGCCTATAAAGACGATGGGGATTTGGAGGCCCGCAGCCGCCTCATCGAGCAGTATCAGCCGCTGGTCTTCAAAGAAGCCATGCGCTGGCACATCCATCGCGACGTCCTGTCCGACGCCCTGCAGGAAGGGACGCTGGGCCTCATCGAGGCAGTGGAACGCTATGATTATCGCCGTGGCGTGGCCTTTCCGCTCTTTGCCGTCCATCGCATCCGTGGGGCTATCCTGGATTATCTGAAGCGCGAAGGCGCCGTCAGCGCCGTATCCCTCGACGAACCGGATGAACAGGGCGTGACCTTGCAGGACAGGCTCTGCGACGAGCGCCAGGATCCGGTCGAAGCCACGAGCCGCCAGCTCCTGCTGGAAAAGGTCGGCCACGTATTGAAAAGGCTGCCCGAAAAAGAACAGGCCGTCGTCGAAGGCGTCTACCTGAACGACGTCGAACAGAAGCACCTGGCCAAGAGCCTGGATGTCAGCCTGCCTTACGTCTATCGCCTGCAGAAACGGGGTATCCGCCGCGTGCGCGGCATGCTCAGCCGATTCATCCATGAAAGCCGGCACTAAAAATTTTTTTACATTTTTTTAAAAGTAGTCCGTTTTTAGGTGAAAAGAATCGAAAAATGCTGTAAAATATAGATTATGGCATGTTTTTGCGCCTTTTTGCTGGTATAAATTCATACGGCCTTTGCCGATTTTATAAGGGTATTCGTTTAGGCAGAAAGGAGAAGGCTGTATGAAACATTCCCAACGCGATACGGTTCATCGGGTCCGGGCCGTCCGGTCCTGGCTGGAGAAGGCCGAAGCATCGTTTGATGAAGAGTCCGATATCAAGGGCGAACTCAACCTGATGCTGGCCGAAGCGGAAATGAAGAATTTGCGCAAACACCATCCGGTCAGCAAGGGCTGGCTGCGGGCCGGTGCCCTGGTCACGGCCTTCTGCCTGGCGCTGGGCGGCTGGTATGGCATCCGCCTGACCGGACAGGAAGAGCGGCCGTCGGCCGTCGAAGCCGTCGTCCATGAGACAGCGGCAGGGAATGAAGCGGGTAAGGACTCGGCAGATAAGGCTGTGCCTGTGTCGAATCCGGTCCCAGCAGAGGAAGTACAGTCTCCTGTCCAGGAAAGGTCAGTGCCGACGGCTGAATCTGCGCCGTCGACAGTCCCTGCCAGGGACGAACCTGTTGTGCAGCCAGCCGCGACGGCTGCAGCAGCACCGGAGCCAACCGTACCGGCTCCGGCGCTGACGGAAAGGAAGGCAGTCTTATCGGACCGCCAGGTACAAGCTACTGTACAAGAAGCACGTCATACCTTGCGCGGTACAGGTATTACGAAATAGACAATGGAGGATTTTTATGAATATGCGGAAGAAAAAACTTCTCGCCCTGATGGTAACCAGTGCGATGATGACGTGCCCTGTTTGGGCTGATGATACGACAGCGGCGACAGGTTACGAGTCGTCGGGCAGCCAGACGGTTACATCTGGCTCGGCAGCCGCTCCGGCGGATGACCAGAAAACAGCTGTCAATACGGTCGTAACCTCGCCGAATGACGAAACGACAGCCGATGCCATGAAAGCGGCCAAATCGGGTCTGACCGGTTATGAAACAGCAGAAGAACTGGCAGCCATTGCTGCCGGCAAGAGTCCGGCTGCGGTTCAGCAGGAAACAGCGGAAGCCGTCCACAAGGAAAATGAAATCCTCAACCCGGCTCCTGTCGACACGACGCCGCAGATTACGGGCGACAAAGTCAGCTACATGAGCGGCACCAGCGACATGCAGTTCGATACGTCCATCCCCGGCTATCCCATGGCCGTCGTCCAGGCTGGCCAGGACGTGGCCCTGCCCTATGGGGAATCCGTCACCGATGCCGACTTGAAACCCTATGTCGACAAAGTAGCTACAGCCGTTACAGTCGGTCCCGTACCGGAAGCCCAGATTGAACAGAAACTCCTGCCTCAGCTGGCCATGCGCGTCGGCGATGCCGTCAACATGGACTACATCCGTCACGACCTCAACGTCATCGGGGCGACGGGCCTGTTCTCGACAGTCAAGCCGTCCTTTACGACCGTACCGGAAGGCGTTTCCCTGAACTATACGGTCCAGATGAATCCGGTCGTCAAGAAAATCGACATCGTCGGCAACGAATCGATCAGCACGGGCGATTTGATGAAGCTCGTTGCTACGACGCCGGGGACGACGCTCAATACGGCCGTCGTCAGCCACGACGTAGCCAATATCAACACGGCCTTTGCCAATGCCGGTTATATGATGAGCCGCGTCTCCGATGTCCGCCTCGACGACGAAGGGACTCTGCACATTGCTATTTCCGAACCGCGCATCGAAAATATCAACCTCCGCGGCAATACCAAGACTAAGAATAAGGTCATCATGCGTGAACTGCGCATGAAGAAAGGCGATATCTTCAATAAGAATGCTGCCAGCCGCAGTATCCAGCGCGTTTACAACACGGGCTATTTTGAAGACGTCAACGTCCGCCTCCTGCCGGGCCAGCGCAATCCGAAAGACGTCATCGTCGAAATCGACGTGACCGAACAGAAGACCGGCTCGGCCACCATCGGTGCCGGCTATTCTGACTCCGACGGCCTGGTCGGCATCCTCGGTCTGGCTGAAACGAACCTGCGCGGTACGGGCGATAAAGCCAATATCAGCTGGGAATTCGGCGGCAATACGGATAGCAACAAGAACTACATCTTCTCATATACCCATCCGTACCTCAACGACGCCGGCGACTCCATCGGCTTCAGCATTTTCGACCGCGAATCGGAATACGACGATTATGATGAAAAAGGCAATTCCGTTGCTGAATACGACCGCCGGACCAATGGCTTCAACATTACTTACGGCCGCGTCCGCAGCGAATACGTCAGCGACTACGTCACCTTGGAAACGAAGCGGACGAAATACACCGATTACGACAGCGGCTATAACTATCGCGATTGGCAGAATGACCCGACACTGCCTTCTGAATATCGCAACTACCTGGATAACAACTTCGGCCGTACCAACAGCCTGACCTGGTCTCACGTCTTCGACAACCGCGACAACGTCTACGATCCGACGAAAGGCAAGCGCCTGTCCTTCACGGGCACCTGGGCCGGTCACGGCATGGGCGGCGACTTCGCCTACTTCAAGTTCATCGCCGAAAACCGCCTGTACTATAAAGTCGGCCGGGCCCACGTCATCGCCGTCCGCCTCATGGGTGGTATCGCAACCGGCGATATGCCCTACAACGACCTGTTCACCCTCGGCGGTGCCGACACGTTGCGCGGCTATGAAGATGATGAATTCCGCGGCAACAAGATGTATGAAGCGACCATCGAATACCGCTATCCCATTGCCAAGAAGATCCAGGGTGTCGTCTTTACCGATGTGGGCAATGCCTGGGGCGGCGTAGAAAACATCCCCTGGTACCATGAAAACAATAAACTCCATTATTCCGGTGGTATCGGCTTCCGCATCACCACGCCAATCGGGCCTATCCGCCTGGATTACGGCGTAGGCCAGGATGGCGGCAAGTTCCACTTCAGCTTTGGCGGTAAGTTCTAAGACAATGAAAGGTCGTGGATGATGAAGATCCGCACTTATTTATTGACTGTCTTTGCCGTCTGTGCTAGTCTTAGTAGTGCTACAGCAGCATCGGTAGAACAAGTGACGGTCCATGTCGCCTCCGTCGAGGAGGCGATTCCGCCATTAGTCGAAAAACGCATTGCTGCCAGCATCCAAACTGTAGGGAACCACGTATTCCTCAACCACGACAGCGGGGAAATCGTCAGCCGCCATGAAGAATACGAGCGAACCGTCAACGATATCATCAACCGCGTTCTCATAGGCTATACGGTGGAATCCATTGCCATCCATCCCGGCAGCCGGACGGACCTGGACGTGCGCATCCGCCCTTGGGGCGATACGATCCGCAAAGTCCACTTTACCGTCGACTACGGCGCTCTGCCGGCTATGGGCCAGGCCCTGGTCGATAAGGACCTGGAACACGCCGGGGACATGGCCGAGAGCCTGCTTACGGGACTGCCCGTCGATGCCCTGGACTGGGCCAACGGTGCCGTCAAATCAGTCCTGGAGAATGAACTGGAAGACCGGGTGCCGGAATTCTATCCGCACATCGTCATCCACGGCGGGCCCGAGACAGACGTCACGGTCTACATGCTGCCCAAGCTGCCTGTCGTGCGTAACGTCCGCGTCGCCATCAAAGGCGATGATGTGCCCAAGGTCATCTTCCTCAGTGCCCGCAACCGTCTGGAACGGGACTACGCTGGACTGGACGGCCTGCCCGTCGCCTTCGTCCAGCGCCATGAGCGGGACATCGCCGCAGCCTTGCAGGAAGACGTCCAGCGTCAGTGGGTCGTCAAGAACTACGGCCTCCACGTGACGCCGTCCTTGTCGCTCGGTGAAGATACGACCATCGACCTTACGTCGCAGACGGCTTTTTATGACATCCGCGGCGGCGCCTATAT
>CABQJB010000001.1 GCA_902464195.1 uncultured Megasphaera sp. | reverse complement strand
CCACGAAAATTATTTCGCTGCAGCTTTTTTGGCTTCGGCTTTGGCGAGGAACGGTGCCGATTCGATGATGAAGCGGTCGTGGGTGGCTTCGCCTACGAGGCCGGCTTCGTCGTGGGCTTCGATTTTGAAGGTCAGTTTTTTGCGGTCCTGTTCGACCAGGGTGGCTTTGGCCGTAACGGTCAGGCCAATCGGCGTAGCGGCGACGTGTTTGACGTTCATGGCGATGCCGACGGTGTTATAGCCTTCCGGGAGCTGAGGGTCGCAGGCGTTGATGGCTGCGTTTTCCATGAGAGCTACCAGGGCCGGTGTAGCGTAGACAGGGGATTTGCCGCTGCCTAATTTAATGGCCGTGTTGTTTTCTGTGCATTTTTCGGAAACTTCTGCTGTCGAGTTGGCTTTGATGTTGAATTCCATAATGGTATAACCTCCTAAGTAAGTGGAAATATGCCTGAACCTTATAGATTGAGGCGATTTACATAACTATATCATATCATACTTTCCTCCTTTTTGACAGAAAAAGCACCATGAGATACAATGAACATGTTACTGTTTGAGAAAAAACGAGGAGTGAAACCATGAAAATCAAAGCGATAGTGCTGGTGGCAGCCGCGGTCCTGGCAATGGGGACGGCTGCCCTGGCCAAGGATAAAGGGACGCTGACCAAGTCCCCTAACTGGGGTGTCATCACCGTGCCCGACGATATCTATATGCAGTCCGGGCAGCAGCCCATGCTGACGGCTGCCGATGAAGGCAACGATGTCATTGCCCTGTTTGAACGTATCTTTCCCATCCAGCCGGAAACGTATCAGGTCGTCAAGAAGGACGATGCCGATTTCCAGTACGCCTATCTGCTGCATTATACGGCGACCATCTGGGACGTCAAAGCCGCTGTCTACGGCGAGAACCGGGAGAATTCTTACCTCCGCGACATCGGCAGTCGGCCGGATATGCGGATTCTCATGAATCGGCTGAACCAGAATATGCCGGGCCGTTTGCCGCAGGGGTTCCGCGTCGTTTCGCCGGTGACGGCAAAAAAGACCAATGGCCATCTCTTTTATGAATGGACTATTGCCAAATCCCTGGTCATCAACGGCAATCCCTTCACGGAAACCATCCACTGCCTGGCCTGGCAGCACGGCGATACGATGGAAGTCGCCGCCATCCTGGGCAACATCGCCAAAGAAGGCGATGACGACATCATCAGCGCCGTCACGGATATGTTGAAAAACGCAGAAAAAATGCCGAAAAAATAGTTTGTAAGAAAAAGGGCTTGTCGCACATGCGACAAGCCCTTTTTCTTATAACGTTTTCATCAGTTCTTCCAAATGTTCCGTGAGTTTCATGTTTTCATCGTAGTCGACGGGGCAGTCGATGATGACCGGTTTGTCCTGCTGGAAAGCTTTTTTCAGGGTCGGCAGGAGGTCTTCGGTCTTTGTGATGCGGTAGCCGATGGCGTGGAAGCTTTCGGCCAGTTTTACGAAGTCCGGGTTGGTGAAGTCGACGTACTGGTGATGGCCGTACTGCATGTCCTGTTTCCATTTGATCAGGCCGTAGCTGCAGTCGCTGAAGATGAGGGTGACGAAGTTCGTGCCCAGGCGGTAGGCCGTTTCAAATTCCTGGACGTTCATCAGGAAGCCGGCGTCGCCGGTGATGGCCAGGACTTTTTTGTCCGGATGGACGAGTTTGGCCGAGATGGCGCCGGGAACGGCGATACCCATGGTGGCGAAGCCGTTGGAGATGAGGCACGTATTCGGTTCGTAGCAGTTGTAATGGCGGGCAATCCAGACTTTGTTGGCGCCGACGTCGGAAATGACGATGTCGTCTTTGCCCATGACGCGGCGGCAGTCGATGAGAGCTTTCTGCGGCTTGACCGGGAAGGCCAGGTCGTGGGCGTAGCTTTCGTGTTCGTCGACCATTTTCTGGCGGATTTCCAGGAACTGTTTCGGTTCAGCCAGGCGGGCGGCTTTGGCCATGATGCGTTCCAGTGAGTTGGGGATGTTGCCGACGACTTCGACTTCGGGCTGATAGTTCTTGTTGATGTCAGCCGGCATGGTGTCGATGTGGATGATGTCGGCATTGGTCAGGTGCCATTTGGCCGGGGCATATTCGATGATGTCGTAGCCGACGGCGATGACCAGGCTGGCCTTTTCCAGGATTTTTGTCTGATAGTCGTCCATAGGGATGCCGACGGTCCACATGGAATATTTATTGTCAAAGGGGATGGCGCCTTTGGCCATCATGGTGTTGACGACGGGGAGCTTCAGTTTTTCCGCAAAAGCTGTGAGCTGTTTGGCCGCTTTGCTGCGGATGACGCCGCTGCCGGCCAGGATGACCGGGTTCTTGGCGTAGGAAATCATGGAAGCCGCTGCTTCGATTTGCGATTCCAGGGCTGTTTCCGGCAGGATGGTCTTATGCTGCAACGGTTTTTCATCGTCGGCGACGGGCATCTTGCTGATGTTGACCGGCAGGTCGATGAAGGTAGCGCCCGGTTTTTCCCGTTCGGCATATTTGAAGGCCAGGCGGGTGATTTCAGCCATTGTGTCCGGACGGACGACGGTGTAGGCCCGGCGGGTGATTGGTTCGAACATGGCCCGCAGGTCGAGGTACTGATGGGCTGTGATGTGCATTTTATCGGTGCCGACCTGGCCGGAAATGGCGACCAGCGGGGCTCCGTCGCAGTCGGCATCGGCGACGCCCGTGATCAGGTTGGTAGCCCCCGGACCGAGGGTGGCCATGCAGACGCCGGCTTTGCCGGTCAGACGGCCATAGACGTCGGCCATGAAGGCTGCGCCCTGTTCGTGGCGGACTGTGATGAATTCAATCTTTGAATGTTCCAGGGCATCCATGACGGCGAGGTTTTCTTCGCCGGGGATACCGAAGATATAATGGACGCCTTCTTCTTCCAGACATTCGACGAGAAAGTCGGCGGTGTTGCGCGTCTTCTTTTGTTCCATGGTGTGCACTCCTTTGACGATAGATAGATGGGTTGAAATTCGTGTTGCAATCTGTATTATAATATGGTATAGCTTGTTTTTCAATATAATTAGGGGAGCCGATGAGCTTGCCTTTTTTTGAATTTCACGTTATACTAAAAACAGAGATAGTCCGATGGCTGCACATCGGCTCTCCTCTGTTCTTTTAGGTTGAAGAAGGCCGCCGTTGCATAAAGATTTTTCGTCTTTCTGCGCGGCGCTTTTTTTTTCAATGTTTGAAGTTTGCAGTTTGTAGTTTGGAGAAGCTGGATTGAGGTGAAATTATGAACATTCTAATCAGTGCCTGCCTGCTCGGCCAGTACTGCCGTTATGATGGTCAGGTGAAGGGGTATCGCCAGGTACAGGCCCTGCTCGGGCAGGATGACATCCATTTGATTCCTATCTGTCCGGAACAGGCCGGCGGCCTGGCGACGCCGCGCCCGCCGGCAGAACGGCAGGGGGACCGGGTCGTCACGGCGGACGGCAGCGATGTGACGGCGCAATATCGGCGTGGTGCCGAGGCGGCCCTGTACTTGGCCCGCCTGTTCCATTGCACGAAGGCCATCTTGAAAGAGAAAAGTCCGTCTTGTGGGCACGGACAGATTTACGATGGCACTTTTTCACGGACCCTGACGGCTGGCGACGGCGTGACGGCGGCGTTATTACGCGCAGAAGGCCTTGAAATCATCGGCGAAAGCGACCTGCTCTGACCCTTGCTTTTATACCCCTGGTTTGCTACAATATACGAGTACGCAAGTGAGGAGGTTTCAGCGTGAATACGTTTCTACATGAAGTTTACGAATGGATTTATTCCATCATCATCGCGTTGGCCATTGCCATGGTCATCCATATCTTTTTCTTCCAGCCGACCCGCGTTTCCGGTGAATCGATGATGCCGACCCTGCACAATGGGGAATACCTCATCGTATCCAAATGGAATCACGTCCTGGGGGAAGTCCCGAACTATGGAGATATTGTCATCATCGACAGCCGCGTCCAGTATCCGCGCACGTGGAAAGATGACGTTGCAGAACCGATGAACAATTACATGGCTTTCTTTAATCATGACCTGCAGACCAAGAATATCTGGGTCAAACGAGTCATCGGCCGTCCCGGCGACACGCTGGCATTCCATGATGGTAAGGTATGGCGCAACGGCCAGCCTTTAGATGAACCGTACATCAATGAACCGATGGAATACAGCCGCAAAGGGGAAATCAAGGTCCCTGAAGGCTATGTCTTCTGCATGGGCGATAACCGCAACCACAGCAGTGACAGCCGCTTCATCGGCCCGGTCCCCATCGACCACGTCTTGGGCCACGTCATCTGGTAGGCCTCAAAAGAGCATACGACAGTTCGCAATCCATCCTGTCGGTAAACAAAACTAGGAAGCATTACAATGGTACTTGCAATGCAGACGGGCTTGTTTCGGCAACCCCGTCTTTTTTTTCTTTGGAAGGAGGTTACGCCTATGTATGATTTTCTAGCGAATACGAAACGCATGACCGTCGCTGCCATGGTCATGGCCCTGTACATCGTCATCTTGTACGTCACTCAGGGGATTTCCTTTGGTCCCTATCAGATCCGCATCGCCACGTCGCTCTATGCATTGGCCTTTGTATATCCCTTCCTGGTGGTCCCCCTGGGGCTTGCGAACTTCATTGCCAATTTCCTCTTCGGCGGTCTGGGCTTCATCGACATGATCGGCGGCTGCTTCGTCGGCATGGTCACGACATGGCTCATCGTCCAGATCCGTCAGCGTCAGTATAATCCCTGGCTGGCTGCCCTGCCCATCTGGTGGGTGCCGGCCCTCTGCGTCAGTGCCTGGCTGTCGTACCTGCTCGATTTGCCCTACGCCGTCCTGGTCAGCAGTCTGGCTGTGGGACAGCTGCCGCCGGCCATCTGCGGGGTCCTGCTCATCCAGGCCCTGAGCCATCGTTATGTCTTGAAGAAGGAGTTTTGATATGAGCCGAAGTAAAGAAGAACTGCAGGGCGTGACCCAGCTGGGCAATCAGCACACGACGTACGCCCAGGATTACGATCCGTCCCTGTTGGAAACATTTGTCAACAAGCATCCCGACCGGGACTATTTCGTCAAGTTCAACTGTCCCGAATTCACCAGTCTCTGCCCCATGACGGGCCAGCCGGACTATGCGACGATTTACATTTCCTACGTTCCTGGCGAGCGCATGGTAGAAAGTAAATCGCTGAAACTCTATCTGTTCAGCTTCCGCAATCACGGTGATTTCCATGAAGACTGCGTCAATATCATCATGGATGACCTCATCCGGGCCATGGATCCGAAATACATCGAAGTGTGGGGGAAATTCCTGCCCCGTGGCGGTATCAGCATCGACCCGTACTGCAACTACGGCCGCCCCGGCACGCCCTGGGCTGATGTGGCCTGGCAGCGCCTGTCCCAGCACGATTTATATCCTGAAAAGGTAGATAATCGCTAAATCTATTACCTTTTACGGCTGTTTCATGATATAATAAGTCTAAAAACAACAGAAGTAAGGGGTGTTACCTGTGAAATTGAAAAAAATGCTTTTGGCCCTGGGCTTTTCCCTGGCCTTGTCGGCATCGGTCTTCGCAGCGGATAATATGTGGCAATATAACCAGTATACGTCCATCGACATGAACTCGGCCAAGCTCTATTACGATATGGGCCGTCAGATCCTGTCCTTTGAGACGGTGGAACAATCCGGTGAAACGACCGACTACTGCACCTACGTGTACAATATCGATGACCAGACGATCCAGCTGAAAAAGATGATTACCAAGACGAAGAAGCATAAGTATAAGAGCAGCTTCTATCCGGAATCCATCAAAGACGGCAACGCCGTCATCAAGGCCAGAGCCCGCATGGCCAATGATGTATTGGCCAAAGTAAAGGAAAAGGATGAGAAAAAATAGTGTGGGAGTTTGTAGTTTTCAGAGAAAACCTTTAAATTTAAAGCCATCCGCTAACAACTAACTGCTAGCCACTAACAACTTAAAAGGGCTTGTCGTCGTGCGACAAGCCCTTTTTATACGATGTTACTTTCCTTTGACGCAGATGCTGAGCCATTTCGGCAGCCTGTGTTCGACGACGACCCAGGAATAGGCGGCGGCGCAGGCCGTGACGATGACATAGATGGCGATGATGTGGACGGCCCGCAGGTAGATATGCCAGTGGGCAGCCAGGCCCGTGCAGGCGCTGAGGAAGACGGGATGGACCAGGTAGATGGGATACGAGTAATCGCCAAGGAGGGAGAAGATCTTGTGGATCCATTGCGGGACAGGCCGGCATTCCCACCAGTAGAGGAGGAAGAGCATCGTCGACAGGGTATAGGCCATGCCGATAGGGCTGAGCTGATGGATAGTGAAGACTGCCGACAAGGGGTCATAGCCCAGGTAGTACATGACGCCATAGTAGGCTGCCAGCATGCCTGCCGTCGTCGCCGCCTGGAAGACGTTGACCAGCGTGCCATGGTGTTTCAGCCAGTCCGTCACGGCTGCGAAGTGTTCTGCCGTAAAAGCGCCGAACATGAAGATGAACAGGTAGTGCAGGACAACGTAGTTCAAGCGAAAATTGAAGGCGTCCTGGATGAGGGGATTGTCGGAATGGACCGTCCAGATATAGCTGGAATAGAAGTTGAAGACCATGTTGGCGAAAAAGAGGACCGTAAAAGAAAGCCACGGCGCCTTGTCCATGAAGCGCAGCAGCGGCCGCCACAGGGGCATGAGGAAGTAGAACCACAAGAGGATGACCAGGAAGTAAATGTGATACATGGCCAGACCGTACCATAAGGTGCGGAAAAAGGCGTAAGGCTGGAAGACACTGAAATTGTGGCTGATGACTGATACGTAGACCATGTAGAACAGGGACCAGGCCAGGTAGGGGACGAAGACCGTCCGCAGGCGGCGCCGCAGGTAGTCCTTATAGACGAAGGGCCGGTCCAGGGGCTGGCTGTAGAACATGCCGAAGGCCGACAGGAAGAAGAAGGCCGGTACGGAAAACCGGGACAGGATTTCCAGGATGGCTACCAGTCCCAGATTGGGCGACGGGTTGACGATAGCGACGGATCCGACGTGGATGGCGATGACGCCGAGCATGCAGAGACCGCGCATATAATTGATGGAATGAATGAATCGTTTTGACATCTGACACCTCGAAAGATACAATAAAGATAATTAGGATAATGACATATCCTATTATAACAAATTTTTCCAGCTTGGACAGGGGAGGCTTTATGACAGAAGATATAAAAAATGTGACCCGTACCGGGCTTATCCTGGCCGTGACCCTGATCTTGCAGGGCCTGCGCCTGGTCATCCCCATACCGCCGCAGGTCAGTATGTTCGTCGTCGGCTCCCTGGTCAATGCCTGCCTCATCGTGGCCGTCCTCACCATCGGCCGCCGGGCCGGCCTGGTCGTCGCCGCCTGTACGCCTGTCTTTGCCTGGCTTGAAGGGATGCTGCCCTTTTTTCCCTTTGTCTTTCCCGTAGCCTTAGGCAACAGTTTCTACGTCTGGGCTGCCTGGCGCTGGCGGCGGTATGGCTTGCCGGCTTTCTGCGGCGGCGCCCTGGGCAAGGCGGCCATCCTCTATGGCTCTTTCTACCTGCTCTTTGCCTGCATCGCCTTTCCGCCGGCTGTGCGGCATATGCTCTTGTTTGCCATGAGCTGGCCTCAGATCGTGACGGGCGTCATCGGGGCTGTCATCGGCATGGAAGTGAGCCGCTTCGTCGCTTCTCGTCCTGAATAGAAAGGAAGGTATTATGTTACTGCATATCTTTTATTATCTCCCGGCCATCCTCGGCGTGCTGTTCATCGCCGTCGGGACCTATCACGGCTGGAAATTCCGCGGCATGACGCGGCGCTGCAAGGTCGCCGCTGTAGGGACGCTCCTCGGATTTGAAGAAAAGAAGATGAAGAGCGGGACCTTGTATTATCCCGTCGTCCGTTTCCAGACGAAAGACGGCGAGACCTATCAGGCGCGCTATGCCTTTGGCGATGCCGAATGGGATTATGCGGCTGGTGACGAACTGGATTTGCGCTATAACCCGGCGGATCCCCAGGAAATCTATCTCGATCACGTACAGAGTGTCTGGCAGCAGTATGCCAGTCCCTTTTTCATCATCATCGGCGGCCTTATCTTTATCGCTGCATATTACTTCATTTTATAAATAAAGGAGGAGCTAGTTACGTTGGAAGAAAATGAAAGAGCCGTGGCTGCGATGCGGCAGTTCTTAGAAGCCCTGGGACTGGATCTCCAGGCCCTGGGGATGGAAAAGACGCCGCACCGCGTGGCCCAGGCTTTTGCTGAGTTTTTTTCAGGCCTCAAGGAAAATCCCGATGACGAGTGGCAGGCTCCCATTGTGACCCAGACCGATGGCCTGGTCGTCGTCCGCAACATCCGCTTCCATTCCATGTGCGAACACCACCTGCTGCCTTTTTTCGGCTCCGTCCATGTGGCGTATTATCCGAAAAAGGGGACCATTGCCGGCTTTGGCCATTTTGTCCGCGCCGTCGATATCCTGGCCCGGCGGCCCCAGCTCCAGGAAAGGATGACTGACGAACTGTGCCAGTCCATCCGCCGCGGCCTCGATCCGGAAGGTGTGTTGATCGTCGTCCAGGCGACCCATCTGTGCCTGACTATGCGCGACCGCCTGGCCATCGATTCGAATATCGTGACGACGGCATCGTCAGGCTGCCTGAAGGAAGGGACAGCCGCTTATGATCAGGCTTGGAAACTGCTCATGGAGGAGGAAAAAGATGGATAAAATCGTCCTGACGGGACTTCATTTCTATGGCTATCACGGCTGTCTGCCTGAAGAAAAGCACCATGGCCAGCCCTTTCACGTCGACCTGGTGCTGGAAACGGACCTGGAACGGGCCGGTCAGACCGACGACCTGATGCAGACCGTCGACTACAGCGCCGTTTATGGCGTCGTCAAGGCCGTTGTCGAAGGGCCGTCGTATGACCTCATCGAACGGGTCGGCCAGGTCATTGCCGACCGCATTCTGGCACAGTTCCCTCCGGTCCAGGCCCTGACTGTGACCGTCCACAAGCCGCAGGCGCCCATCGGCGGGCCTTTTGAAGACGCGGCTGTCGTCCTGGAAAGGCGGCGCCATGGCTAAGTTCTATCTCAGCATCGGCGCCAATCTAGGAGACCGCATGGCGACGCTTCGTCAGGCTGTCCGCCTCCTGGCCGATACGCCGGGCGTGACGGTCACGGCTGTTTCTCCTTTTTATGAAACACCGCCCTGGGGCAAGACCGACCAGCCAGCCTTCATCAACGGGGCTGTGGCTGTCGAAACGGAACTGTCCGGACAGAAGCTGCTCGATGCCTGTCTGGCCATTGAACAGCGTTTGGGTCGCGTGCGCCATGAGAAATGGGGCGCCCGGACCATTGACATCGACCTCGTCTACAGCCCGGACGAGGCGTGTCAGACAGAAACGCTGACCTTGCCCCACCCTTATCTCACACAGCGGGCTTTCGTCCTGGTCCCCCTGCGGGACCTGGCGCCGGACCTCATCCTTTGCGGCCGGCCAATCGGCGACTGGCTGGACCGGTTGCCGGATACAGACTCTATCAGAAAGAAGGACAAGTAACTATGGAAAAAATACTCATTGCAGATGATGAACAGCTCATGCGCCAATTGGTCATCGACTTCTTGAAACCTGAAGGCTATGAAATCCTGGAAGCGTCCGACGGCAAGGAAGCCCTGGACATTTACGACAAGGAACATCCGGACCTCATTCTCCTGGATGTCATGATGCCCGGCTATGACGGTTGGACGGTGTGCCGCGAAATCCGCCGCGAATCGACGGTCCCCATCATGATGCTGACGGCGAAAGGGGAAGAAATCGACCAGCTCTTCGCCTATGACCTCGGTGCCGATGAATATATCACCAAGCCCTTCAGCCCGAAGATTTTGGTCGCCAAGATCAAGGCCCTTCTGCGCCGTTCCCAGAATGAACAGGAAACGCATGAAGCCGACGACGGCGTCGCTATTGACCGCGATGCCCGCCAGGTCGTCCTTGACGGCAAGAACGTCGACCTGAGCCCGACGGAATATAAGCTCCTCAACTACCTCATGAGCAATACGGGCAAAGCCCTGAGCCGCCGCCAGATCCTCAACCAGGTATGGAATTACGATTACTATGGTGATCTGCGCACAGTCGATACGCACATCAACCGCCTGCGCATTAAGCTGGGCGATAAAGGCCGTTATATCCGCACGGTCCGCGGCTACGGTTACCGCTATGATGGCAAATGAAATAGGGACGATTGTCGCTGAAATTTAAGGCCGGTCTCTATGTCGGCTGTTTTACGATTTTCTTCGTCATCACCCTCATGGCTGCCGTTGGCTTCGGTTTTGACCGCTACTATTATTCCATGAAGAAAGAAGCCATGGCCGAAGCGGCTCAGAAAATCAGTGATATTTACCGGGAAAAAGGCAGTTCTGATGAAAGTTCCCTGGATACCCTGAGCCAGCAGTACGCCCTGGACGTGCTCATCGTCGACCAGGGCCGCCTGGTCTATTCGTCCCGGCCGGGCCGGCGGGTCCATCTGCCGGCAGAGAAGGATATGAGGGATGAAGAAGTCATCGTCCAGGGAAAGGAAAATGAAGCCGTTGCCGAAAAACCGGCTTTCCGCCTGCCCATGCATATCGCCGAACTCCGGGATCTGCTCGATGGCAAACAGCCTGAAGAAGATATACTGGGAAAAGTCCAGCTCTATAAGGATATGCCCGATTTTGAGCATTATAACCTCATCGACCGCGTTCAGGACGGGGCTTACGTCATCATCAGCCAGTCCGTCGCACCTATGCGGGAAAATATCTACATTGTCCAGCGGTTCATCATCGTCTGCGGCCTCATCTGGCTGGTTCTGGCCATTATCGGGACCATGCTTTTGACGAAACGCATGACCCAGCCCCTGCTGGAACTGAAGGACCTGGCCGTCGCCATGGCCCACCTCGATTTTTCCAAGCGCTGGAAGGGGAGTTTCAACGATGAAATCGGCGAGCTCGGTGACAGCATCAATACCCTGTCTAACCAGCTCAATGTCGCCCTGACGGCCTTGCAGCAGTCCAATTCGGAATTGCAGAAGCAGCTCGACAAGGCCAAGGAAGTGGAACACATGCGCAAGTCCTTCCTGTCGGCTGTCTCCCATGAGTTGAAGACGCCTTTGGCCATCATCCAGGGCTATGCTGAAGGACTGGACACGCTGGATATCGACAAGGAGACGCAGCAGCGCTACTGTGCCGTCATCCGCAGTGAAACCCAGAAAATGGACAAGCTCGTCAAGGACCTGCTCAACTTGTCGCGTCTGGAAACGGGGTCCTTCAAACTGGAACAGACGGTCTTTGATTTCACGGCCCTGGCGGAAGAAAGCAAGGCCCGCTTTGCCAAGGTCATTGCCGATAAAGGCATCACGGCCAATTGGGAACTGCCGGCTGAAATGAACGTCTATGGCGACCCGGAACGGATCAATATGATCCTGACCAATTACCTGAACAATGCCATCGACTATACGCCGGTCGGCAAGGCTATCCGCGTCTTTGTCGATGACCTGGGGCCGCGCTATCGCATCTGTGTCTACAATGAAGGCAGCCACATCGACGAAGAGTACCAGCAGCGCATCTGGGAGCCGTTCTATAAGGTCGACTCGTCCCGGGCCCGCAGCCCGAAACGCATCTTCGGCGGCCACGGCCTGGGCCTGGGTACCGTCGCGGCCCTGGTGAAGCTCCACGGCGAACAGTATGGCGTCCGCAACGAAAAAGACGGCGTCACCTTCTGGTTCACCATTAAAAAGAGCTAGTTCGGCGTTTATCGTAGGTCGTTCGTCGTTGTAAGGGATAAAAAAAGGGATCTCGCATGAAGGTTTTTGCCATCATGCGAAGTCCCTTTTGCTTTATAGTTTGTAGAAAATGGCTTTAAATTTAAGACCATCGGCTAGCCACTAACCACTTAAAAGGACTTGTCGTCGTGCGACAAGCCCTTTCTCATCAGAACGACCGCTTGCCTAACGTGGGGTGGCTGCATTTTTTCAAGGTCAGGTGGTCGACGAGGTAGCCCGCCTGGTCCAGGTCGACGTCTTCTTTCTGGCCGTCGTGTTCAAAGACGCAGAGCGGATGGTCTGTCCCGACTTCGCCGCCAGGGAGATAGATGTATTCGCCTGTTTCGGCGTCGCCGAAGATGATGCCGGCTAAGAGATGTTTTTTTGCTATTTGACTCATCGCAGAGCCTCCTGTCCGTCGAATTTGATTTCTAAGAGCTTGCAGTCCCGGTAGTCCGCCGAGACGAGCTGGAGCAGCGTCCCGTTGTAGCGGCGCGGGAACATAGTCCCAGGCTGCATGCCGTGGAGATGGCCGAAGACGCAGAGCGGGACGTGATATTTTTCCAGGAGTTCCGTAAAGCCGCTGGGCTTGGTCAGGTCGCAGACCGGCGGATAGTGGAGCAGGAGGATGGTGTGCTTGCACTGCAGGGCTTCGGCTTCCTGCAGTGTCCGTTCGACGCGCAGGAGTTCCCTCCTGTAGGGCTTGGCGTCGCGGTCTTCCTGGTAGTGGATGTCGCCCGGGCAGACCCAGCCGTGGGTGCCGCAGATGGCGATGTCCTTATCGCCCAGGACGGCTGTCGAGCCGTAGAGGTACTGCATATTATTCTCGGCGTCCATCCGGTTCAGCTTGCCCGCACTTTCCCACCAGTAATCGTGGTTGCCGCGGATTATGATTTTTTTACCCGGCAGGGCCCGTATCTGGTCCAGGTCTTCCTGGGCCTCTTTGAGGTGCATGGCCCACGATGTGTCGCCGGCGATGAGGACGACGTCGTCATCTGTGACGCGGCTCTTCCAGTCGGCGGCGATGCGCTGCCAATGGTTCTTCCAGCGGCTGCCGAAGACTTCCATCGGTTTTTTGGGAGGATTACCTGATAAATGTAGATCACCGATTGCAAATAAACGCATAGAGTTGTAATAACCGTCCTTTCTTATTCTTCATGCAAGCGCTGCTGCAAGGCATGAATGAAGCGCGCTGAATGGCCTCCGTTGGCGATTTGGGGAATCATATAGCCTACGTAGAGGGGGTTGGTCAGAAAGCGCGGGATAATTTTGACATACAAGGCATCGTCAGCCGGGAAGTCATAGAAAAAGATATTATAACTGTCGTTGAAGCTGACAAAGGAGTGCATGAAATAATCTGCCGTCAGCTGCATATAGCGGACGAATTTTCCCAGCTTTCCCCGGTCTTTGAGGATGAGGTTTACTTCGTAAAAGCCGATGATCGGGCGCTGGGACAAGTTGACCGTCAGGCCGTCTTCTTCGATGATGGAAGGTCCGACGAAGTGGAAGGGCTTGATGTCGTCGTGATAGTCGTAGTCCTTGAAGCCGACAATCTGCGAGTGGGGGTGGTGAATCGTGCCGCCTGCCATATAGCCGTGGTTGCGGTAGAAGACGACGGACCGGAATTTCCCCATGTCTTTGACTTGCTGCCATTTTTCCAGGCCGAATTCGATGAGTTTCAAGGCGTATTCCGGCGTATACGATGAAAATTCGCCATCGCAGTCATCGCTTTCGATGATCAGCGTCTGCCACGAATCCTTGAGGACGGGGTAGGCATTTTCCAGCCAGATCATAGGGCCCCGTTTTTCCATGACGTTCTTCAAGTGGGCTACGTCGCAGAAGGGGCAATACTTTTCATCGCGATGGACCGTGTCGGGCTTGGTTTTGCCCAGGTCCAGATTATATTCCAAAATGTGAGATAAGGGATTTTCATTCATGATGACCGCTCCTTTTGATACCTACTATACATTGTAGCATAGAGATAGCCATTTTCAAACCATGTGGTATAATACAGATATGCTTATTTTAAGGAGGAAATTATCATGAGTCTTCATATTGCTGCTCGTGACGGTGAAATCGCCGACCTCATCTTGCTTCCCGGCGATCCCCTGCGGGCTAAATATATTGCTGAAACATTTTTAGACGATCCTGTCTGCTATACGGATATCCGCAACATCCTCGGTTATACGGGGACTTATAAAGGTGTCCGCCTGTCCGTCCAGGGTACGGGCATGGGTATTCCGTCCATTTCCATCTATGCGACGGAACTCATGCGCGATTACGGCGTGAAGAAGCTCATCCGCGTCGGTACCTGCGGGGCCATGCGCAAAGACATCAAGCTCCGCGACGTCATCATCGCCCAGGGGGCCACGACGGACTCGTCGATTATCCGCAACATCTTCGGCGGTTCCATCAACTATGCACCGCTGGCCGATTTCACCCTTCTGCGCCAGGCTTATGAACAGTCGGTCCAGCAGGGCATCCCGGCACGGGTCGGCAATATCGTCTCTGTCGACCGCTTCTACGATGACGAAATCGACAACGATAAATTGACCCAGTACGGTATCATGGCCGTCGAAATGGAAACGGCCGGCCTCTATACGCTGGCTGCTAAATACGGTGCCCAGGCCCTGGGACTGTTCACGGTCAGCGACCACTTGCTGACGGGCGAAGCCTGCACACCGGAAGAACGGCAGACGTCCTTTGACGATATGATCCGCATTGCCTTGGAAACGGCTATCCAGGAGTGATCGCTTATGAGAGCTAAAGAATTACGGGTCATTGACAGCCACTTCCATTTCTGTGACTACGTCGGCTTCAACCAGATTGCCATTGCTGCGGGCTATACGAATACCGAAGAGTGCCTGCATAAGGCTTTCCAGGATAATAACATCGTCCATGGCGTCGTCATGGGCAACAAGACCCTGGATCCGGCAGGCCATCATTATCCCGACTACATGAGTTACTGCATCGGCCTGGACAGTAACGTCTTTTACGATGACATGGATCTCATGACGGCCCAAGTTGAAGAGAACCTCAAGCGCAGGCAGTGCTGCGGTATCAAGCTCTATCCGGGCTATAATCATGTCTACGTCTACGATGAAATCTACGACCCCATCTACGAGCTGGCCCGGAAGTATAACAAGCCCGTCGCCATCCACACGGGCCTGACGGCGACGGCCAATGCCCTCTTGAAGTACAGCCATCCCATGACCCTTGATGAAGCGGCTGTCAAATATCCCGACGTCCAGTTCGTCATGTGCCATATCGGCAATCCCTTCCTGCAGGATGCCATTGCCGTCCTGGAAAAGAACCACAATGTCGCCGTCGACTTGTCGGGCCTCCTGGAAGGGAAGATTCCCGACATGGTCACGTTCTTGCGGGATAAGCGGGGTTATATCTCCATGCTCCGGGACTGGCTGAACTATCTCGGTTCTTATGACCGGGTCATGTTCGGGACCGACTGGCCCCTGGCTAATTTTGCCGATTATATTACCTTTGTCAAAGATTTCATCCCTGAAACGTATTGGGATGACGTCTTCTTTAATAATGCCAACCGCATCTACCAGCTGGGCTTATAGCCGGTCTGCGCGGCAAGGGAGGAACGCTTTTTGTATACTGTAACCAAGCGGATGGAAGTATCCGCTGCCCATCACCTGGTCCTCGATTATGAGAGCAAGTGCGAGCATCTCCACGGTCATAACTGGATCATCTATGTGACCTGCCAGGCCGAAACACTGGACCGCAACGGCATGGTCGTCGATTTCAAGAAAATCAAGGAAATGGTCCACGCCAAGATGGATCACCAGAATCTGAACGATGTCTTCGACTTCAATCCGACGGCAGAAAATATCGCCAAGTGGATCTGCGACACCGTTCCTCATTGTGTCAAAGTGACGGTCCAGGAAAGCGAAGGGAACGTGGCCACTTATGAATTATAGCCTCTGTGTCAATGAGATTTTCGACAGCATCGACGGCGAAGGCAAAAAGGCCGGCCAGCTGGCGACGTTCATCCGCCTCTGCGGCTGCAACCTGCGCTGTTCTTACTGCGATACGGCCTATGCCTTTAACGAAGGGCGGCACATGGACATTGCCGATATCATCGCCCAAGTGTCCTATCCTAATGTCACCCTGACTGGCGGTGAACCGCTGTGCCAGGACATCCACGCCCTCTTGGAAGGGCTCAAAGGGCACAGTGTCAATATCGAGACCAATGGCAGTATGGACATCGAACCGTATTTCAAATACGACCACGTCTGGTTCACTGTCGATTATAAGAGCCTGTCTTCGGACATGGCCAACCGCATGCTGCCGGAGAACTTCGAGAAGCTCCGCCCCCAGGACGTCCTGAAGTTTGTCGTCGGCGATGAAGCCGACCTGCGCCAGGCCCTGGGCGTCTATCGATTATACCGGCCGAAGTGTGCCGTCTACGTCGGCGCCGTTTTCGGTAAAATCGAGCCGCGGCGCATCGTCGAGTTCATGAAGGAACACCGCCTGACGGACTGGCACATGCAGCTCCAGCTCCACAAGATTATCTGGAACCCCGATGACCGGGGCGTCTAGCTGAGACGACGAAACGCCGTTATCCGCTGATTTGCGGGTAACGGCGTTTTTTGAAGATGGCCTGGTCGTCATCGAGCATGTGCTGGAAGCAGAAGAGCGTCGCATCCGTATCGGTCAGGCTGTCATGCCAGTTGCGGCCGTGGTAGCCGTAGTGGGCGGCGCAGTTCATGAGCTTCTCATAGGTGATGGTCTTCGTTTCCTGGTAATGGATGAGGGAGAAAGCTTCGGCCAGGTCGAGGTAGATGTCCTTGTCCGGCAGGACGACGCCCGACGCGTGGAGCTTGGCGATGTCGTTGAAGGTGCTGTAGCCGACGATGAGGTCTGCATCCATGAAAAGGCTGCTGACTGTATCGGCCCAGAGGATGAACGGGTCTTCACAGGCGACCTGTTCCGGCGTGATGTGATTGACTTCCATCGCTTCATCCCAGCGCTCTGTATAGAGGGGCTTGAAATAGCGGTTCATGAGGACGTCGCCGCAGCCGTTCATGATGGACAGCTGGATGATTTCGGCGTCGGCTGTGAGGCCCGTCGTTTCCAGGTCCAGCGTCAGGATGCGGGCCGGGTCGAGGCGGCGGATGGCCTGTTTGATCTTCGGAGACCGGCGGATGCTCTGGCGCCGGGCTTTTTCTTTTTTCGACAGTAACTTTTTCATGGAAAAACCTCCTTTCTTCTCTGCAATGGTTTCATTATAGGAAGAAAGGAGGTCCTTGTCAATCGTTATTTCTTGGTGCTGGCACTCGTCGTGGCCTGCGGCGCTGCCGGACGTTCGACGGTGGTGAAGCCGTAGACGGCCGTACAGGCCAGGAGCAGCATGAGCAGGAGGGAGATGATTTTTTTAGCTGTCATAGGGGGAAGTGTCCTTTCGTGATTGCTTATTCGTATAAGCCGCTCGGTTTTTCCGAGAGGTTGATGAAGATATTCTTGGTCTGCATGTAATGGCGCATGGTCGTCTTGTCCGTTTCGCGGCCGATGCCGGACAGCTTATAGCCGCCGAAGGGAGCGCCGGCCGGCAGGGCATTATAGGTGTTGACCCACATGCGGCCCGTTTCGACGCCTTTGGCTACGCGCAGGGCCCGGTTGATGTCGCGCGTCCAGACGGCGCCGCCTAAGCCGTATTCGCTGGCATTGGCCAGGGCGATGACTTCGTCTTCCGTTTCAAAAGGCAGGATGCAGACGACAGGGCCGAAGATTTCTTCCTGGGCGATGCGCATGTCGTTGGTGACGTCGGCGAAAATCGTCGGCTTGATGAAATTGCCCTTGTCGAGGCCACCGGCGGTTGCCTTTTCGCCGCCGCAGACCAGGCGGGCTCCTTCCTGTTTGCCGATTTCGATGTAGCTGAGGATTTTTTCGACCTGACGGCCGTCAATCTGGGCGCCCATCTGCGTGTCTTCCAGCCAGGGCAGGCCGACTTTGACGCGGTTGAAGCGTTCGGCCAGTTCAGCGACGAATTTATCGTAGATCCCTTTCTGGACAAAGATGCGGGAACCGGCACAGCAGACCTGGCCCTGGTTGAAGAGGATGCCCAGCTGAGCGCCGTCCATGGCCATGTCCCAGTCGCAGTCGTCGAAGAAGATGTTCGCCGATTTGCCGCCCAGTTCCAATGTCGCCGGGATGAGTTTTTCCTGAGCCGCTTTGTAGACGTCGCGGCCGATTTCCGTAGAGCCCGTGAAGGCCAGCTTCTGGATATCCGGATGGTCGAGGATGTACTGGCCCGACCGGGAGCCTTTGCCGGTGATGACGTTGACGACGCCGTCAGGCAGGACGCCTTCCAGGAGGTGCATCAGTTCCAGGACGCTGAGGGACGTCGTACTCGATGGCTTGAGGATAATCGTACAGCCGGCGGCCAGGGCCGGTGCCAGCTTCCAGGCGGCCATGAGGAAGGGGAAGTTCCACGGGATAATCTGGCCGACAACACCGATCGGTTCATGGATGACCGGACTCAGCGTATGGTCGTCCAGCGTCGATGCCCGGCCGTCTTCGCTGCGGACGACGCCGGCGAAGTAGCGGAAATGGTCGGCAGCTGCCGGGATGTCGACAGCCTTCGTTTCCCGGATGGGCTTGCCATTGTCCAATGTTTCGATGAGGGCCAGCGTGTCGGCGTTCTTTTCGATGATGTCGGCAATTTTCAGGAGGATGGATTGCCGTTTTTGGGGTGACACCTTTTTCCAGGCCGGGAAGGCGGCCTGGGCGGCGCGGACGGCGGCGTTGACATCGTCCTGCGTTGCTTCGGCACAGACCGACAGGACTTCACCGTTAGCCGGGTTGATGGCTTTAAAGGTAGAACCGTCGCTGGACGGGACCCAGCGGCCATTAATATATAAATCGTAAGAGGGGCGGATGACGTTTTTCATCAAGACACTTCCTTTCTACGCAATGAACATAAGAAAAAATGATTATTTGTTAATGTGACATCATTATATCATAAGTGTAGTAAAAAGGTCAACAATGAGAATTTTTTCACGGTCTTTGCCCTGTATAAATGATTGCAAATATTGGCAAAGCAAGCTAAAATAGATAGGGTACACAATAAGTATAGTTTTACAGGAGAAGTTACATGTATAAATACGTTTTATTCGATCTCGACGGGACCTTGACCGATTCCAAAGAAGGCATCATCAAGTCCGTAGCCTATGCCCTGGAACAGATGGGGGAATCGACGGAAGGCCGTCTGGATCAGCATACCATCGTCGGGCCGCCGCTGTTGACGACCTTTGAAGACGTCTATGGTTTTTCGACGGAAAAGGCCCGCCAGACTTATGCCTATTTCCAGGAACGCTACAGCACGATCGGCAAGTTCGAGAACCGGGCTTTTGATGGCATCGTGCCCATGCTCAAGGCCATGAAGGAAGCGGGCATCCGCTCGTTCGTCGCGACCTCCAAACCCCAGGTCCATGCCGAGGCGATTTGCCAGAAGTTCGGCATCGCTCCCTATGTGGAAGCCATTGCCGGGCCGGCTGTCGGCGGTACCGATACCAAGGCTGACGTCATGCGGCGCATCCTAGCTGGCCTGGGACCGGTGGGAAAAGGCGACGCCGTCATGGTCGGCGACCGCCGCTTCGACATCATCGGCGCCCACGAACTGGGCCTGCCCGTTATCTATGTTACCTATGGCTATGGCGACGAAGCGGAACGGAAGGCCTTCCAGCCCGATTACACGGCAGCGACCGTAGGGGATTTGAAGCGATTACTTTTGCAAGCATAGTACTAGCTATAATACATTATATAATAAGTGATGAAGGAGCATTTTTATGAAGTTACAAGAAAAACAGATGATCCATGGCTTTGCCGTCGACCGGTCCCGTTACGTACCGGAACTGCACAGCCAGGCCTATGAGCTGCACCACATCCAGTCCGGTGCCCGCCTGTTATATATCCAGAATGACGACGACAATAAAGTCTTTTCCATTTCTTTCCGGACGACGCCGTCGGACAGTACCGGCGTGCCCCATATCTGCGAACATTCGACGCTCTGCGGCTCGCGTAAGTTCCCTCTCAAGGAACCCTTTGTCGAATTGGTGAAGGGATCCCTCAACACCTTCCTCAACGCCATGACCTTCCCGGACAAGACCATGTATCCCGTAGCCAGCCGCAACGCTGCTGATTTCAAGAACCTCATGGACGTCTATCTCGATGCCGTCTTCTTCCCGAACATGATCAAGGACAAACAGGTCCTCATGCAGGAAGGATGGCATTATCATCTCGACTCGGCTGACGATGAATTGACTTATCGTGGCGTCGTCTACAACGAAATGAAAGGCGTCTTCTCGTCACCGGATTCGCAGATGGAACGGCACGTCATGGATACGCTCTTCCCGGACACGACGTATGGCGTCGAATCGGGCGGCAACCCTGACGACATCCCGAACTTGACGCAAGAAGGCTTTGCCGCTTTCCACGCTAAATATTACCATCCGTCGAACAGTTACATCTTCCTCTACGGCGATATGGATATCGACCAGACCCTGGCCTTCATCGATGATGAATACCTGAGCCAGTTCCATGTCGAAACGATTGATTCGGCCATCGGCCGCCAGGCATGCCCGGGCAGCCAGGTCAAGACCTACCCTTACGGCATTGCCACGGGGGAAAAGACGGACCATAAGACACTGCACAGCCTGACCTATGTCATCGACGATGCCCTGGATCCGACAGTGGCCATGGCCTTCAAAGTTTTGACTTACGTCCTCCTGCAGTCGCCGGCAGCGCCGCTGAAGAAAGCCCTGGTCGACGCCGGTCTGGGCAAGGATATTTCCGGTGACTTCCAGGATGGTCTCCTGCAGCCCTTGTGGGGCATTTCCGTCAATGGCTCGGACCCGGATAAACAGGACAAGATCCTGCCTATCGTCCGCGACGTCCTCAGCGGCATGGTCCGCGACGGCCTGGACAAGACCCTGCTCACAGGCGCCTTGAACCGGACGGAATTCATCCTGCGCGAAGCCGATTTCGTCGGACGCCCGAAGGGCCTCATCTACGGCATCCGCTGCATGGATACGTGGCTCTACGATATGGACCCTCTGGCTGCCTTGTCCTATGAAGGTTCCCTGGACGTGTTGCGCCGCGGTATCGACAATGGCTATTTTGAAGGCCTCATCCAGAAATACATTCTCGACAATCCTTATTATGCTCTCGTCTCTTTAGTTCCGGAACCGGGTCTGACCGAACGGCATGATAAGGCCCTGGCCGACAAGCTGGCTGCTTATAAGGCGTCTCTCTCCAAAGAAGAAATCGACGCCATCGTAGCTGATTCCCAGGCCCTGCAGAAGCGGCAGGCTACGCCGGATTCGCCGGAAGCTCTGGAAACGATTCCGACCCTGACACGGGATGACCTGGAAAAGAAAACCGATACGATCGTCATGGAAAAGCTCGATGCAGACGGCGTCCCGGTCTGCTACGTTCCGGATGAAACGAATGGCATTACCTATGTCAATGCCTATTTCGACCTCCACGGCCTGACACGGGAAGAAATTTCCTATGTCTACCTGCTGAGCGACCTTATTGGCGATATGGATACGACAGACCACACGTATGGGGAAATCGCTTCGCTCATCGACTTGTATACTGGCGGCATCGACTACAGTGTATCGGCCTTTTCGAACCGGACGGACAACAAGGACTACATGCCGGTCTTCCGCTTCAAGGCCAAAGGCCTGACGCAGAACCTGGACAAACTCGTCGATTTGTTGAAGGAAATCTCCCTGCATACGGTCTTCACCAATAAGGACCGCCTGGTCGAACTCGTGGAAGAAACGAAGTCCGGCTGGGATATGGACGCATTCCGCCGGGGCCATACGATTGTCATGCACCGCGTCTTGTCCTATGTTTCGCCAGTAGAAGCCTTCTGCGATGCCGGGGAATTGTCGTACTACGAATTCATTACTGACATCGCCCGCCGCATCCATACGGATGCCGAAGAAATCGGCGCCAAACTCGCTGCAGTCATGAAGAAAATCTTTACCCGTTCGGCCCTGACCCTGGAAGTGACGGCCAGCCGGGACGATTGGCAGACGGCGAAAGTCGTCGTACCGTCGTGGATTACGGCCCTGCCGCAGGGCGAAAAGCCCCAGGGATTGTGCGATTTCGGCCTGTCTCAAAAGAATGAAGGCATCATGACTAGTGGTACCGTCCAGTATGTCGCTAAAGGCGGCAACTTCCGCAGCCACGGTTACGATTATAATGGCTCGCTCATGGTTCTCGATACGATCCTCCAGTACGGTTACTTGTGGACGAAGATCCGCGTCCAAGGCGGGGCGTACGGCGCCTTTACCCGTTTCTATGACAACGGCGACATGGTCTTCTGCTCGTACCGCGACCCCAACCTCCGCTCCAGTGTCGAAGCTTACGATGCCCTGGCGGATTATCTGGAATCCTTCGACGTATCGGACCGGGAAATGACGAAGTACGTCATCGGGACTTTGAGCCGCGTCGACATCCCCTTGACGCCGTCCCTGAGAGGGGCCAAGGCCATGACCCGGTATTTCACGGGAACGACCGATGCCATCGCTCAGCAGCGCCGGGATCAGCTGCTGGCGACGACAGCGGCCGACATCCGGGCCCTGGCACCGCGCATCCGCACCGTCATGGCCGATGATAATATCTGCGTCATGGGCAGTGAAGCCAAGATACGCGAAGCGAAGGACTTGTTCACCAGCCTCATTTCGCTGCCCGATTAGGATGTGAGTATTATGCGCGGACGTTTTGCGCCGAGCCCGACAGGCTATATCCATTTGGGCAATGTCTGGTCGGCCTTCCTGGCCTGGCTGCAAGTGCGCCAGGCCGGCGGGACCTTGGTTCTGCGGATCGAAGATATCGATGAACAGCGGTCGAAACCGGCCTTTACCCGGGCCCTCATGGAAGACCTGCACTGGCTGGGCCTCGATTGGGATGAAGGGCCTGATATAGGCGGGCCTTACGGGCCGTACATCCAGCAGGAACGATACGACCGCTATGAAGCGGCCCTGGATAAACTCAAAGACGCCGGCCTTTTGTATCCCTGTTATTGCAGCCGCGCCCGCTTGCAGGCCGTCGGTGCTCCTCATGCCGGTGAGCATATCGTCTACGATGGCCATTGCTACGGCCTGAGCGAAGCCCAGCGAAAGCAGATGACCAAGAAGCCATCGTGGCGGGTCCACGTGCCGGAACGGACCATTTCCTTTACAGATGGCATCTACGGGACCTTCCACGAAGACCTGACGCGCTGCTGCGGTGACTTCGTCGTCCGCCGGGCCGACGATATGTACGCCTATCAGCTGGCCGTTTCCGTCGACGACGGGGCCATGGCCATCACCCATGTCCTGCGCGGCGAAGACCTGTTATCGTCGACGGCCCAGCAGATATGGCTCATGGAAACGTTGGGTTATACGCCACCCGTATACACCCACGTGCCCATGCTCGTCGATGAAGACGGGAACCGCCTGTCCAAGCGCCAGCACGGCATCACCATCCGCTCTCTGCGGGAACGGGGCCTTACGGCAGAAGACATCTTGTCCTACCTGGCCTACGCCGGCGGCCTGGTGCCGGAACAGCGCCGCTACAGCCGGGACGAACTCGTCCGGCACTGCGATTTCCACCGATTGCGCACCGAGCCTATCGTCGTAAAAATGCTGTAGGGGCCGCCCCAAGGGCGGCCCGCAGACCGCAGTTTGCAGGCCGCAGGCCGCTCCGTAGGGGCCGTCCCAAAGGGCGGCCCGCCGGGGGGGAGGCGCACGATGGTTCCTGCCATCATGCGAGATTACTTTTCTCTATAGTTTGTAGTACGGAGTTTGTAGAAGATGGCTTTAAATTTAAAACTATTCACTACAAACTTCAAACTGCAAACTTTTAACTCGGACTACGAGCCACGAACTACGAATCCCCCCCCCAAGAAGTTTTGTCTGAAAGAAGAATCTTTCAGGCAAAACTTCTTTTTTTCACCATTGTGTTGTCACGGCGTGTGGAAATGTGGTAAAATGTGGTGAAAAGTGAAAGGAGTTGCGGCCTTATGTTTATGGGTGAATATGAACATACCATCGATGCAAAAGGTCGCGTTATTTTGCCTGTCAAATTTCGGGACGAACTGGGGCCAAAGTTCGTCGTTACCCGCGGTTTGGAAGGCTGCCTTTCTGTCTACACGATGGAGGCGTGGATGCGCTTGGCCGGCAGTTTAAAGAAACTCCGGGCTTCTAAGGAAAATGTCCGCGCCTTCAAGCGGTTTGTCTTCGGCAGTGCAGCCGAAGTAGAATTCGATAAACAAGGCCGCATCCTTATCCCGGCGACATTGAGGGCCTATGCCAAGCTGGTCAAGGATGTGACTGTCCTGGGGACAGGGGATAAGGTCGAAATCTGGAGCAAAGAAGCTTATGAAGCCTATGCTGCCAAGACCGTACCGGTCATGGAGGAAATTGCAGAAAGTCTCGACGACGCCCTGGACTTGGACTTTTAGGAGGAATTATGAATTTTCATCACGTCAGTGTGCTTCGTAAAGAAACCATAGATAACTTGATTACCGACCCTGACGGAATCTATGTCGATTGTACACTCGGCGGCGGCGGTCATTCCCGGGCGCTGGCCGAACGCTTGTCGCCTAAGGCAACGCTCATCGGCCTCGACCAGGACCGGGATGCTATTGCAGCGGCGACGGAACGGCTGAAGGATACGGCCTGCCGGCGCATCCTGGTACAGCGGAATTTCCGCTATCTGCCAGACGTGCTCGATGAATTGGGGATAGAAAGGGTAGACGGCGTCATGTTCGACCTCGGCGTCTCCAGTTATCAGCTCGATACGCCGGAACGGGGCTTTTCCTACATGCAGGATGGTCCCCTGGACATGCGCATGGACCGTGACCAGAAGCGAAGTGCTTACGATATCGTCAATGGCTACAGCCAGGCCGACTTATACCGCATCATCAAGACCTATGGTGAAGAACGCTGGGCCAAGCGCATTGCCGCTTTCATCGTCGAAGCGCGGCGGGAAAAGCCCCTGGAACGGACGGAAGAACTGGTCCAGGTCATCAAGAAGGCCATTCCGGCCGGTGCCCGCAAGGACGGACCCCATCCGGCCAAGCGGACGTTCCAGGCCATCCGCATCGAAGTCAATGATGAACTGGGAATCCTTCACGATTCCCTGGAACAGGCTGCCCAGCGCCTGAAGCCGGGCGGACGGCTGTGCGTCATTACCTTCCATTCCCTGGAAGACCGCATTGCCAAACAGACATTGAGGCTCTTGGCGACAGATTGCATCTGCCCGCCGGACATGCCGGTTTGTACGTGCCATCATCATGCTATCCTGAAAGTGAAGCGCCAGCCCATCCTGCCGTCGCAGGAAGAGCTGGATACGAATCCGCGGGCCCGCAGTGCGAAGCTCCGCGTCGGCATCCGTAAATAACGGGGCCGAGCTATGATCATGGAAATGGATGTGTTGCGTATGCTGGTGAGGAAGGCCGGGAACATACATGGTGACAAGAGCATACCCTTATGGCGGACGGCTGCCGTAAACGCTATCCGGCGGGGGGCGGCATACGTCCTGCTGCCGATTGGAATGATTGCGGCCATCGTAATCGTATCCAACCTGCTGACGTCCTGGGCGTATCAGCAGAGTGGTGAACTTATGGAGGTAAAGCGCGAGACGCAGCAGCTGCAGCGTGAAAACGATGCTTTGCGCGTCGAGATTTCCAAATTGGAAACACCGGAACGAATTTATACGACCGCGACGAAGCGACTGGGCATGGTAGCGCCGTCACGGATCCTTTACGGGAACCAGACGGACCAGGCCGCAAGGGGAAAACGTCGATAATTGCTTAAAACCGAGAGGTCGACGCACTTCGTGCGACGACCTCATTGTTGTTTAGCTTATAGAGAATACAAAAAAAGAATCATCAAGGAGGACCTATGATTATGACCAAAACGGTAGGAGAACTTTGTAAACAGATCAAGGGCATTTATAATCTCAGTGGCAGTGCCGATACGGTGATTACCGGTATTTCATCGGATTCACGCCAGATTGAAGCGGGCTATCTCTTCGTCTGCATTTCCGGAGTCCACGTCGATGGCGCCGCCTTTGCAGCCCAGGCTGTCGAAAAAGGGGCTGTCGCCGTCTTGACGACGAAACACCTCGACCTGCCTAAGAGCACGGTCCAGATCCAGGTGCCGGATATTCATCACGCCCTGGAAGACATGGTCCCGTTCTTTTACGATTATCCGGGCAAGAAGATGCGCATGATCGGCGTCACCGGCACGAATGGCAAGACGACGACGACCCACATCATCGCCCACATCCTGCGGGCTGCGGGATATCATGTCGGTGTCATCGGCACCATCCACGCCCTCATCGATGATGAAGAACTGCCGATCCACAACACGACGCCGGATGTCGTCGAACTCCAGCATTTCCTGGCCCTTATGTATGAAAAGGGCATGACCCATGTCGTCATGGAAGTCTCCAGCCATGCCCTGGCCTTGAACCGTGTCGCCGGCATCGAATACGATACGGCCGTCTTCACCAATCTGACCCAGGACCACCTCGATTTCCACAAGACCATGGAAAACTACGTCGCTGCCAAGGCTAAGCTCTTCCAGAGCCTGACCGCTGCCGACCACGTCAAGGAAAATAAGACGGCTGTCGTCAATATCGACGACCCCTGGTCCAAAGATATCCTCCAGGCCTGCCACTGCAAGGTCCTGACATATGGTGTCGAAAAGGACGCCGACCTCAAAGGGTCCAACTTGAAAGTCGAATTGAAGAAATCGTCTTTCGACGTCGTCGGCCCCTTCGTCAACGTCCACCTCAACATGAATATCACGGGCTTGTTCAACGTTTACAATACGCTGGCTGCTATCGGCGCAGCCCATGCCGAAGGCGTCGATGAAGCCACCATCGATAAAGCCATCCAGACCTTCCATTCCGTACCGGGCCGTTTTGAACTCGTCGAAGCCGGCCAGGATTTCGCCATCGTCGTCGACTATTCCCATACGCCGGACAGCCTGCAGAAAGCCCTGGAAACGGCGCGGGCCATGAAACCGAACCGTATCATCGCCGTCTTTGGCTGCGGCGGTGACCGCGATAAGACCAAGCGCCCCATCATGGGCCGTATCGGCGCTGAACTGGCCGACATCCCTATCGTCACGTCCGATAATCCCCGCTCGGAAAACCCGGAAACCATCGTTTCCGAAGTCGAAGCCGGCGTCAAGGAAGGCTTGAAACCGGGTCAGCACCATGAAGTCATCGTCAACCGCCGCGACGCCATTTACCGCGCCGTCGAACTGGCTCAGACCAACGACATCATCGTCATCGCCGGCAAGGGCCATGAAACATATCAGATTCTCAACGACGGTACCATTCATTTCGACGATCGCGAAGAAGCGCGCAACGCCGTCCATGCACTGCACAGAGGAGATAAATAATGGCTGCTTTTACTAGCGAGGAAATAATCCAGGCCACGGGCGCCCGGCTCCTGAAGCCGGCTGCCCCTGTGTCTTTCAGCGATGTCTGCACGGATACGCGGGCCATCGCCAAAGGCTCGTTGTTCGTCGCCTTCAAAGGGACGTCTTTCAACGGCCATGATTTCGTAGATAAGGCCCTGGCTGCCGGCGCTGCCGGGGCTGTCGTATCGGAAAGGCACCCGGAATACGAAGAGCTGACGGCGCCGATTTTCGTCGTCGCCGACACTCTCAGGGCCTACCAGGACCTGGCCCGCTTCCATCGCCGCCGCTTTGCCATTCCCGTCGTGGCCGTCACCGGTTCGGTCGGCAAGACATCGACGCGGAATATGATTGCCACCGTCCTCAGCGAAAAGTATCGTGTCTTGCAGACGGAAAAGAATTTCAACAATGAAATCGGCCTGCCCAAGACGCTCTTGCAGCTGACGCCGGAACACGAAGCCTGCGTCGTAGAAATGGGCATGCGCGGCTTAGGGCAGATTGCCGAACTGGCTGCCATCGGTGAACCGACTATCGGCGTCGTCACCAACGTCGGCAAGAGCCATATCGAACTGCTCGGCTCGCAGGAAAATATCGCCAAGGCCAAAGCCGAACTCGTCCAGGCCCTGGATGAAAAGGGGACGGCCGTCCTCAACGGCGACGATCCCTTCGTCCGCCCGATGACGGCTTTGTGCAAAGGGAAGACCGTCCTCTATGGGACCGATGACCAGGCGGCCGTCCGGGCAGACCACATCGTCTGCGACCAGCAGGGCGTCCGCTTCCATTGCCGTGGAGCCGGGCAGGATTTCGACGTCTCTGTGCCCGTCATCGGCGGCCATAACGTCTACAATGCCCTGGCAGCCATTGCCGTCGGCCAGCTGACGGGACTGAGCGCTGTTGAGATACAGCGCGGCCTGGCGTCGTATCACGGCATGGCCATGCGCCAGGAACTGCTGCATATCGGGCCGTATACCTTCATCAATGATACGTATAATGCCAATCCGGCGTCCATGGCCGAAGCCATCCGCACGCTGGACCTGCTGACTCAGGGCCGCAAGATTGCCGTCCTCGGCGGCATGGGCGAACTGGGGGACTGGGCGAAACGGGAACACGAAGCCATTGGCCGCCTCGTCGCCCAGACCGGTCTCGATGCCCTCATCACCATGGGCGATTTAGCCAAAGATATCGCCCAATCGGCGAAAGCCGCAGGCATGACGGCCGTCTATACGACGGATACGCATGAACAGGCGGCGCGCCAGCTGAAAGAACTCCTCCACGATGGCGACACAGTCCTCCTCAAGGGCTCGCGGAGCTTTGCCATGGAAAAAATACTGCCCTATTTTGAAAGGAAGTAATGTGAATGTTTAAAATGCTGATTCTCAGCTTTGTCGTCAGCCTGGTCATCGGTCTGGTCTTCGGACCGCTGGTCATCAAGGAATTGAAAAAATTCCATGCCCGCCAGTCCGAAAGGGAAGAAGGGCCGCAGAGCCATAAGTATAAAGCCGGGACGCCGACCATGGGGGGCATCCTCATCTTGACGGCGCTGACTGTATCGTGCCTCATCTTCGATCCGATGGATCTGCGCAAAGGTCTGGCCTTATTCCTGGCCCTGGGCCATGGCGTCATCGGTTTCCTCGATGACAGCATCAAGGCCATCAAGCACCGTAACCTGGGTCTTACGGCGAAACAGAAACTGGCCGGCCAGTTCGTCATGGCTGCGATTTTCTGCTACATCCTCGATGCCTTTCTCCATTTCCCGACGACCTTGTGGATTCCCTTTACTTCCATTACTGTCGATTTGGGCATGTTCTACTATCTCTTCGTCTTCGTCATGATCGTCGGCACGAGTAATGCCGTCAACCTGACCGACGGCCTTGACGGCCTGGCTGCCGGGTCCTGCGCCATTACGTCCGTTGCCTATGTCGTCATCGCTGTCGCTCTGGGTTATACCCATTTCGCAATCTTCGGTACGGCCCTGACAGGGGCCTGCCTGGGCTTCCTCTTCTATAACCAGCATCCGGCTAAGATGTTCATGGGCGATACGGGATCCCTGGCCCTGGGTGGTGCTCTGGCGGCTATGGCCATTTTGACCAAGACAGAACTGCTCCTCATCCTGGCTGGCGGCTTGTACGTCATCGAAGCTCTGTCGGTCATCATCCAGGTCATTTCCTTCAAGACCCGCGGTGTCCGCGTCTTCAAGATGAGTCCGATCCACCACCACTTTGAGTTGTCTGGCTGGAGTGAAGTCAAGGTCGTTACCGTATTCTGGAGCTTCTCGGCTCTCATGGCGATTCTGTCCATTATCGTCGTACTGGCCTGCAAATAGGGCCTGCGGCTTTTCTGATTGAACTACGATATTTTACATAAAGCAGGTGTTGGCAATGAGCATCATGGATTTTTCTGGAAAACATTTCTTAGTCATCGGCGCAGGTATCAGCGGCCGCGCTGCCTCTTTGGCCCTGGCAGGTCATGGCGGGTCCGTTACGCTGAATGATATGAAGGCCATCGACACGGCGGAACAGCCGTGGCCGGATATTGCGGCTGCCGGCGTCAAGCTGGTCTTCGGCAGCCAGGAAACGAACCTTCTCGACGGCATGGATGTCGTCGTCCCGTCGCCGGTCATTTCTCCGGAAATCCCGATCATGAAAGAAGCCATCCGCCGCGGCCTGCCGATTTGGAGTGAAGTCGAAGTCGCCTGCCGGGTCACCGATGCCGATATGATTGGCATTACCGGGACCAATGGCAAGACGACGACGACGACCCTGGTTGGCGAAATCATGAAGGCCACAGGCCGTCAGACCGTCGTCGGCGGCAATATCGGCTACGGCCTTTCGGCCCAGGCCGACAACCTGCCTAAGGAAGCCGTCGTCGTCGCTGAACTTTCCAGTTTCCAGCTCGAATTCACGCACAGCATCAAGGCCAAGGCCGCGACGATCCTCAACATCACGCCGGACCATTTGGACCGCCATCATACGATGGAAGGCTATGCGGCCGCTAAGGAACGGATTTTTCTCAACCAGGACAAGGGCGATTACGCCGTCCTCAATTACGATGACGAACGGGTACGGGCCATGGCTGTGGATATGACCGGTACGGTCGTCTATTTCTCGACGTGCGGCGAAGTCCCGGAAGGGGCCTTTTATCAGGACGGACAGCTCATCCTGCGCCTCAACGGCCAGGATACCGTCGTCTGTGCCGAAACGGACCTGCACCTCTTCGGCAAGCATAATATCCAGAATTGCCTGGCTGCGATTCTCCTGACCTATGCTGCCGGGGCGCCCCTCGACGTCATCCGCCAGGTCCTCAAGGATTTCAAGGGCGTTGAACACCGCCTGGAAAAAGTACGGACCATCCACGGTGTCACCTATTACAATGACTCGAAAGGGACTAACGTCGATGCGTCCATGAAGGCCCTGGAAGCTTTCCCGCAGGGCCATCTCATCCTCATTGCCGGCGGCTATGACAAGAAGACGCCCCTCGACGACTTCATGGCCTTGGCGGCAAAACGCGTCGATACGCTGATCCTCATCGGCGATGCGGCTGAACGTTTTGAAGCCGCTGCCAAGAAGGCGGGCATCCAGGATATCCGCCGTACTGGCTACAGTATGGAAGGGGCCATCATGCTGGCCCGCAAAATCGCCAAGGCGCCGCAGGCCGTCCTCTTGTCGCCGGCTTGCTCCAGTTTTGACATGTATGACAATTTTGAACAGCGCGGACGTGTCTTCAAGGGCATCGTCAACGCCATTTAACGATATTTAGAAGAAACAACAGGAGGCAGGAACATGCGTCGAGTCATTATTTCCGGAGGTGGCACAGGCGGCCATATCTACCCGGCGATTACCATTGCCAGGGCGATTGCCGACATTGAGCCCACCGAATTTCTCTACGTCGGCTCCAAAATCGGCCTGGAAAATACATTGATCCCTAAAGAAGGCTTGCCTTTCGTCACCCTCGACGTGCGGGGCTTGGAACGGAAGATTTCCGTCCGCAACCTCGTCACTCTGGGCAAGACGGCAGGCAGCCTGATCAAGGCAGAAGGGATTATCCACAAGTTCAAACCGGACGTCGTCATCGGGACGGGCGGTTTCGTCTGCGGTCCGGTCCTTTTGGCAGCCAGCCTGAGCGGTGTGCCGACACTGATACAGGAACAGAACGTCATCCCCGGCGTTACCAATACGATTTTGAGCCGCTTCGTCAATCGCGTAGCCCTGGGCTATGAAGAGGCAGCAGCCCGTTTCAAGCGCAAAGATATCCTGGTCTATACGGGCAATCCCGTCCGCAAGGATATCCTCACGGTGACACGGGAAGAAGGGCGCAAGGCCTTAGGCCTGGACCCGGATAAATTTACGCTCCTCGTCGCCGGCGGCAGCCGCGGCGCCCGCAGCATCAACACGGCCATGATCGAAGTCCACAAGTATTTCCGCAACGACGACCAGATCCAGATCCTTCACGTCACAGGGGACCATGAATATGACCGCGTCGTCAAGCAGCTGCCGGGTATCGAATGCCGCGGCCGTTATGGCAAGGGAAGCCGCATCATCCCCTATCTGCACCATATGCCCGACGCCCTGGCCGCCTGCGACCTGGCTGTCTACCGGGCCGGTGCCGTCGGTCTGGCCGAACTGACTGTCCGCGGTGTGCCGTCGATCCTCATTCCCTATCCCTATGCAGCCGAAGACCACCAGCGCTACAATGCCCAGGCCCTGGTCATGTGCGGCGCTGCCAAGATGATCCTCGACAAGATGCTCACAGGCCGGGAATTGTTAGAAGAAATCATTCATTTAAAAGACGATCCGAAGGCACTGGCAGCGATGGCGAAAGCCAGCCGCTCCATGGGCAAGCCCGAGGCGGCACACGATATTGCCGAACTGGCCTTGTCGATTGCCCGCAAACGTCGTCCGTAACAGGAAAAGAAGGGTGTGGAATAAACCTATGGTTAATCTGAACGATGTCACAAACGTTCATTTTATCGGCATTGCCGGCGCCGGGATGCGGGCAATTGCCAATGTTTTCATTGAAAAAGGATATCATGTATCCGGTTCGGACCTCAAAGCCTCGCCGGTGACCGAACAGTTCGCCAAGAAAGGGGCCCGTATCTGCATCGGCCAGCGTCCGGAAAACCTGCAGGACGCCCAGGTCGTCGTCATTTCGTCGGCTATCCGCGACACCAACGTGGAACTGGCCGAAGCACGCCGCCGCGGTATCCCTGTCATCCATCGCTCGGATGCCCTGGTCCATATCATGAGCTGGGGGAAGGGGATTTCCGTAGCCGGTGCCCACGGCAAGACGACGACGTCGTCCATGCTGGGGCAGGTCTTTGAAGAATGTCATCAGGACCCGACTATCGTCATCGGCGGTGAAGTCGATTACCTGCATAGCAATTCCATCTTGGGGAAAGGCGCCTATGTCATCGCCGAAGCCGATGAAAGTGATGGGACTTTCCTCAAGCAGAACCCTTATATCGCCGTCGTCACCAATATCGACGCCGACCATATGGACCATTACGGCTCGCTGGAAAACGTCATCGCCGCTTTCAAACAGTTTATCCAGAAGCTCGATCCGAAAGAGGGCCTGGCCGTCTTGTGCTTTGAAAACGACAAGATTCGGGCCCTGGCCCCGCAGACCGGCCGCCGCTACGTATCTTACGGCATCGAACAGCCGGCGGACTACCAGGCCAGAGACCTGCATTACATCAAGGGCAAGCTCCATTTCTCCGTCTATAAGCACGGCGAAAAGATGGGGGATATGGTCCTCAACGTACCGGGACGCCACAACGTTCTCAACGCCCTGGCGACGACAGCCGTCGCCGATGCCTGCGGCCTGCCCTTTGACAGTATCGCGTCAGCTATGAGCCATTTCCACGGCGCCAAACGCCGTTTCCAGACCAAGGGCTTCGTCGGTGACGTCTGGGTCGTCGACGATTATGCCCACCATCCGACGGAAATCAACGCGACCTTGACGGCAGCCCGCGATATGGGGACGCACCGCGTCGTTTGCCTCTTCCAGCCGCACCGCTACACGCGGACGAAACTGCTCCTCGACCAGTACGGCAGTGCCTTTGCCAAAGCTGATAAGCTCATCGTCACCGACGTCTACAGTGCCGGCGAAGACCCCATCCCTGGCGTATCGGGCGAACTCATCGCCAAGAAAGTCAAGGAAACGACGGGCCAGGATGTGACTTATATCCCGCATAAAGAAGATTTAGTGGCCTATTTGAAGGAAAATTCCCGCCCCCTCGACCTGGTCATCACCATGGGGGCCGGAGATATTTACAAAGTCGGCGAAGCTTATCTCGCTGAAGCTAAAGAAATGGAGAAATAAGGAAATGGAAGACATGAAAGATAAAAAAATTGCCGTCGTCGTCGGCGGTCCTTCGACAGAAGCAGAAGTATCGCGCCGCACTGGAGCTGCCATTGCTGACGCTTTGACCAAGAAAGGATATCACATCGAAACAATCGAACTCGTGCCGAAAGAATTCGCCAAGACCTTGACCGAAAAGGGCATCGACATCGTCTTCAACGCCCTTCACGGCCGCTACGGTGAAGACGGCGTCATCCAGGGCTTATGTGAAATGATGGGGATTCCCTATACCGGCCCGGGCGTCATGGCCAGTGCTGTCGGCATGAACAAGGTCATGAGCAAGGCCGCTTTCCAGGGTGCTGGGATTGCCACCGCACCTTTTGCCTACTATTTCGCCACTCAGGACCGCGAAGCCATCGCTGCCGACATCGAACAGCGCTTCGACTTGCCTGTCGTCATCAAGTCGTCCGGCCAGGGATCGAGCATCGGTACGGTCATCGTACAGACGAAGGATGAACTCCGTCCGGCCCTGGAAGAAGCCTTCAAGTACAGCGCTTCGCTGGTTGCTGAAGCCTTCATTGATGGCGATGAATTCACCGTCGCCGTCATGGACGACGTGGCCTTCCCGGTCATCCAGATCGTGTCCAGTACGGGCAAGTACGACTTCTATTCCAAGTATGCCCCAGGTGTTGCCAAGCACCTCTGTCCGGCCCCGATTTCGCCGGAACTGACTAAGGAAATGCAGGACCTGGCCCTGAATGTCTTCCACCTGTGCCACTGCAGCGGCGTATCCCGCGTCGATATCATGACCGATAAAGAAGGCCATCCCTTCGTCCTGGAAATCAACACCGTCCCGGGCATGACGGCGACCAGCCTGGTCCCCGATGCAGCCCGTGCCATGGGTATGTCCTTTGAAGATTTGTGTGAAAAGATTTTGCTGGAAGCATCGGTAGGTAAGTTTTAATGGGAAAGAAATCATATCATACGGGGCAGCGACGGGTCGTGCTGCCTAACGATCCTCATGATGTGTTTGTTCCTCCTCATCTTGAGAACGACCCGCTGAACGAACCGGACCGGGAAGCCCTGGCCGCCAAGAAGGAAGCCCAGCGCCGCCGCAAGGCCCGCCAGGCGGCACGGCTGAAGAAGAAGCGGGCCCGGCAGAAACAGATCTGGGCCCGGCGCCGCCGCGTCGGCTGTATTTTCACAGTCCTCGGCGTCTTCGTCATCTGGCTCTTCCTGCGCCTGGCGCCCGTGTCTTTCGGGACGATCATCGTCGATGGTAATGAAAACATGTCCTTCGAAGACGTCTACCGGGCTTGCGGGGCCTATTCCTATGTTAACGTCATCCAGTTGTCGACAGACGATGTGGAAGAACGGCTGAAGAAGGACCTGCGCATTGCCGATGCGACAGTGACGCGGGAATTCCCGGCGACGATCCACGTCACTTTGACGGAACGCAAGCCGGCCGCCGTCATCACGACGCTCTATGGTTTCGCTTATGTCGATAAGACGGGGCGGGTCATCGAACTGGGACCGCAGATCAAAGGCGTATCCCTGCCAATCATGACGGGCAAGAAAGTCGACAACCTGCTTTTAGGCGATACGGTGACGGATCCGACCCTTCATTCGGCCATGGTCTATCTCCAGAGCCTGCCGCCGGATATTCTCAAGAATATCGCTGAAATCAACGTCGGCAATCCCGAAAGCATCGTCGCCTATACGACCGATTCCATCCCCATCCACCTGGGCAGCGGCGATGAACCGGCAGAACGGGCGAAGCTGACGGAAACGCTGCTGGCTGAAGTTCAGGAAAATCATCTGGCCGTCCAATACATCGACACGGATGTGCGCTCGCCCCTTGTCAAGACGAAATAAGGCGCATAGGGCCTTGATTTTCAAAAACAGGTAGATAAATTTTCTAAGATAGTGTAAAATAATAAGGAATCCTACTGCACAGGGTGTGCGTTATAGAGTCTGAAGGAGGAAAATGCGATATGGCAGAGTTTGCAAACATAAAAGTAATAGGTGTCGGTGGCGGCGGTAACAATGCAGTCAACCGTATGATAGAAAGCGGCTTGCAGGGTGTCCAGTTCATTTCGGTCAATACAGAAGACCAGGTCCTGGAAGTATCCAAAGCCGATGTTAAGATCCAGATCGGTGAAAAATTGACGCGCGGCCTCGGTGCCGGTGCCAACCCCCAGGTCGGTGAACAGGCTGCCCTGGAAAGCAAAGAAGAAATCGTCAAGGCCCTGCAGGGTGCCGACATGGTCTTCGTCACAGCCGGCATGGGCGGCGGTACCGGGACAGGTGCAGCACCTATCGTTGCCGAATGTGCCAAGGAAATGGGAGCCCTCACAGTGGCTGTCGTTACCAAGCCGTTCTCTTTTGAAGGGAAACGCCGTAAGGAAGTCGCTGACAAAGGCGCTGACTACTTGAAGGAAAAGGTTGACACGATCATCACCATTCCGAACGATAAATTGCTCCAGATCATCGACAAGAAGACGCCGCTCAAAGACGCATTCCTCGTCGCTGACGATGTCCTCCGCCAGGGCGTACAGGGCATTTCCGATTTGATTACGACAACAGGCCTCATCAACCTGGACTTCGCCGATGTCAAGACTATCATGTCCGATCAGGGTGAAGCTATCATGGGTATCGGCGTCGGCTCCGGTGAAAACCGTGCTGTCGAAGCTGTCGACGGGGCTATTCACAGCGCTCTCCTGGAAACGAGCATCGACGGTGCCCAGAGCATCTTGCTCAACGTTACCGGCGGCCCGGATATCAGCTTGTACGAAATCAACGAAGCCGCTGAAAAAGTGGCTGAAGCTGTCGATCCGGAAGCCAACATCATCTTTGGTTCCGTCATTGATCCGGATATGGAAGATTCCATCCGCATCACTGTCGTGGCTACAGGTTTTGGCAAAGAACCGTCTTCGATTCCCGCATTTGGCCAGGGCACTGGTACAGCAGCCAAAGCCGGCGATACGAAAGACAATGCCGGCGGCGTAGAAATTCCTACGTGGATGAGATAATCAGCATGAAAAAAGCGGATCCCGGCGGACCCGCTTTTTTTTAAAAATACCGTCGAGAAGAAGGTAGGAGGAAAAAAACATGAGATGCCCATTTTGCCAATGTGCAGATACAAAAGTAACGGATTCGCGGGCTACCGATGACGGCAAGGCCATCCGTCGCCGGCGTGAATGCCAGCAGTGCGGCCGCCGTTTCACGACGTATGAAATGGTCGAAGAAGTGCCGCTCGTCGTCGTCAAGAAAGATGGCCGTCATGAATTATTTGATCGCAACAAATTATTGAATGGCCTGCTCCGGGCCTGCAACAAGCGGGAAGTGACGCGGCAGCAGCTGGAAGATATCGTCACCAAGGTCGAGCGCAACATCCGCAATACCCTGGCCCAGGAAGTGTCCAGCGAAAAAATTGGGGAAATGGTCCTCAGTGAGCTGCGCTCTGTCGACGAAGTCGCTTATATCCGCTTTGCTTCCGTATACCGCGAATTCGCCGATCTGGACAGTTTCATGGCTGAACTGCAGCATCTCATGGGCACGAAAGAAAAGAAATAAGAGACCGGAATCGAGGAACATTATGACAGAAAATTATATCGATCATTTTTTGAACCATGTCCTGCCGGAATTGCGCATCGCCGTCATCGGCGACATCATGGTCGACCGCTATGTATTCGGCAAGGTGGAACGCATTTCGCCGGAAGCGCCGGTACCTGTCAATAAAGTCGATCACATGACATCCGTCCTGGGCGGGGCAGCCAACGTAGCCTCGAACTTGGCCAATCTCGACTGCCACGTCTTTCTGGGCGGCCTCATCGGCGACGATGAAAATGCATCTCTCCTGCACCAGCTGCTGGAAGAATCCCACATCGACGGCTCGGGCCTGGTCGTGCGCCAGGACCACGCGACGACGACGAAAATGCGTATCCTCGGCGCCCGTCAGCAGATGGTACGCCTGGATTTCGAAGAAGTGACACCCTTGGCGGTTAGGGAAGAGGAAAAGCTCATGACCTGGCTGTACAATTGCGTGGCAGCCGGTCTGGACGGCATCATCCTGTCAGACTATAAGAAAGGCGTCCTTACCGATTCCCTGGCTCAGAGCATCATCAAAGAAGCCAATCGGGCCGGGATTCCCGTCCTGGTCGACCCCAAGGGCAGCGATTGGACGAAATACAACGGTGCCGATTTCGTGACGCCGAACATGAAAGAACTGAGCGACTGCCTGGGACGGCCCGTAGCCAATGAAGGCCAGGCTGTCGTGGCGGCAGCGGAAATCCTGCATGAACAGTATCAGTTTGCCCACCTCATGGTGACCCGCTCGGAAAAGGGCATCACCGTCATCGGCCGGGACGGCAAGGTGTGGAACAACCCGGCGACGGCGCGGGAAGTCTTCGATGTATCCGGTGCCGGCGACACGGTAGCAGCGGCTTTCTTATCGGCCATTGCCGGTCACTTGTCGATCCGCACGAGCCTGCAGATTGCCAATGCTGCAGCCGGCATCGTCGTCACCAAGGTAGGGACCTATCCCATCCATCGCCATGAACTGCTTAAACTCTGGCAGGAATGGCAGCCGGCCCACTGGCATCCGTACCAGCCCTTGAGCCGGGAAGAAGCGGCTGAAAAGATACGTCAATGGCAGAAAAAAGGCGATACCGTCGTCTTTACCAACGGCTGCTTCGACATCCTGCACCGCGGCCATGTCCTCTACCTGCAGCAGGCGGCCATGCTGGGCCAGCACCTCGTCGTCGGGCTCAACTCCGATGCGTCCGTGCGGCGCCTGAAAGGGGAAACGCGGCCCCTGGTCAAACAGGAAGACCGGGCCATTCTTTTGAGTGCTCTGGCCTGTGTCGATGAAGTCGTCATCTTCGAAGAAGATACACCGAAAGAACTTTTGCAGGTCCTGCGTCCGGATATCCTGGTCAAAGGCGGCGACTACAAAGCCGATGAAGTCGTCGGCCGGGAATCGGTCAAACGCGTCGAAATCATTTCCTTTGAAGACGGATATTCGACGACAGGCCTGATCCAGAAAATCGCTGATTTAGTAAAGAAGGGGAAACTATGAAAATTGTAACAGGCGGTGCCGGTTTTATCGGCAGCAATATCGTAAAACAGTTGAATAATCGGGGCGTCAACGACATCCTCATCGTCGACGACCTGACGGATGGCCGCAAATGCCGAAATCTCCAGGGCCTCGATTTCTTTGATTATATGGACTATGCCGACTTCGATGAACAGATGGCCGACGATACCTTCGACTGTGGCTACATCGACGTCGTCTTCCATGAAGGGGCCTGCTCGGATACGATGAACTACGACGGCCGCTACATGATGAAGAACAATTATGAAGGCAGCAAGAATCTCCTGCGCTACTGCATGCAGCGCAAGATTCCCTTCCTCTATGCTTCGTCGGCTTCGACTTATGGCAGCGGCAGGCACGGCTTCCGCGAAGACCCGGCCTGCGAACAGGCTCTGAATCCCTATGCCTATTCCAAGCTCCAGTTCGACCGCTTCGTCCGCCGCGTCATGCCCCTGGCCAAGAGCCAGATCGTCGGCTTCCGTTATTTCAATGTCTTCGGTCCCCAGGAAAACCACAAGGACCGCATGGCTTCGCTCATCTACCAGAAGTACCATGAACTCCAGGAAAAGGGGAAAATCACCCTCTTTGAAGGAACAGACGGTTATGAAAACGGCGGCCAGATCCGCGACTTCATCTACGTCAACGACGTAGTCAACGTCATCTTCTATTTCTGGGAACATCCGGACCTGTCGGGCATCTACAACTGCGGCACCGGCATCGGCCATACGTTCAATGAATTCGTCCAGGGCGTCATCGATTATTGCGGCAAAGGCCATATCGAATACGTCCCCTTCCCGGACATCCTCAAGGGCAAATACCAGAGCTATACTCAGGCTGACACGACGAAGCTTATGGAAGCCGGTTACGACCGCGGCTTTACCCTGCTTCCGGAAGCTGTCAAAGAATACTGCAGCATCCTGGAAAAGAGCGACGGGTATTACGAATGAGGAAGGCCGTCTTTTTCGACCGTGACGGCGTCCTCAACGTCGACAAATCCTATTTAGGCTTCATCAAGGATTTTGAATGGATGGACGGGGCCAAAGAAGCCCTGGCCTATCTGACGAAAGAAGGCTATGCCATCATCGTCGTTACCAACCAGAGCGGCGTTGCCCGCGGCTATTATACGGAAGACGATGTAAAGGCCCTCCACGACTGGATGTGCCGGGAAGCGGCCAAAGCCGGCGGCATCATTACAGCCGTCTATTACTGCCCTTATCTCGAAGGGGCACCGGTCAAGGCCTATGACAAGAAGAGCGACTGGCGCAAGCCGGCGCCGGGCATGGTCCTGCAGGCGGCGAAAGATTACGATATTGATTTGAAACAGTCCTTCATGATCGGCGATATGCCCCGCGACGTGGAATGTGGACAGCGGGCCGGCATGGACGGCTATTTATTTACCGGCGGCAGACTGGACGACTTCGTCCGGGCCATTGTCGCAGAAAGGAAGGGCCGTGAAAGCATATAAGAACATACTGGTCATCAAGATGAGCTCTCTCGGCGACGTCCTTCACGCCCTGCCGACACTCTACGCCCTGCGCCAGAACTGCCCGGATGCCCGCATCGTCTGGGCCGTTCATGAACAGTTCGCGCCGGTCCTGCCGGGCAGGCCTTATATCGACGAGGTCATCTATATCGACAAGAAGCGGCTGAAATCCCTGTCGTACTGGAAAGAGCTGCGCCGGACACTCCATGCCTATCATTTCGACGTATCCTTTGACCTCCAGGGTCTGGCCAAGAGCGCTATCGTTGCCTTTTTGAGCGGCGCCAGAGAGCGCTATGGCTACTGGGAAATGCGCGAAGGCAGTTTCCTGGTCAGCAAAGGCCTCACGGGTCCCCACAAGTACGACCACGTCATCGAACGCTACCTCGATACGGTCCGCGTCCTCGGCGGCCGCGTCGATGCCATCGAATTCCCATTACCCGATATTACTGACGAACGCCAGGCCTGGCGCCAGCGCCTGGCTGCAGACGGCCTGACCGGTCCCTATGTGGCCATCGTGCCCGGTGCCCGCTGGAGCGTCAAGGAATGGCCCTTGTCCCACTGGCAGGCTTTCCTGCAGCGCCTGACAGCATCCGGCATGGCTGCCGTCCTCTTAGGCAGCGGCGACGATATCTCCAAAGGGAAGGCTCTGAAAGACTGCGATTCGTCGGGGCGGGTCTTCGATTACACAGGCCGCACCGATTTACGGCAGCTCATGGCAGCCATTGCCGAGAGCGCCCTCTATATCAGTGCCGATACGGGGCCGCTGCACATGGCGAATGCCTTGAAAAAAGAACTCATCGCCCTCTTTGGGCCGACGTGTCCCCAGCGGACCGGCCCTTACGGCGGAAACGACGACGCCTATATCCACATGGTCCTGTCGCCGACGTCCCAGGCGACGCCGGAACGGCCCCTGGTCGATGATCCGGACTGCATGGCCCAGATTACGCCCGATGCGCTGTGGCAGGTCTATGAAGGCGTCCTGAAGAAGGTGGAAATATGATTAATCTGCGCAACAAAAAAATAATCGTCACCTTTCTCATGCATCTAGGCGACCTCATCCTCATCACCCCGTTCCTGCAGGTCCTGCGCCGTCATGCCCAGGGCTCGGAAATCACTCTCGTCGTCGATGAGAAAGTGGCCGACGTCGTCCGCTACAACCCCAATATCGACCACCTGGTCACAGTCGACAAGAAGGGCAAAGACAACTCCGTCCGGGCTCTGTGGCATATCGGGCGGCGTCTGCATCAGCATCATTACGATATCCTCATCAATCTGCATCCCAATGAACGGACGTCTTTCCTGGCGGCCGTCATCCATGCCAAGCAGTTTGTCGGCATGAGTCATTTCCTGGTACGGCCCCTGATGGACCGTTATACCCGACTGGACCGCATCCATCTCCATGCGGCCGATATGTACATCAATGTCCTGGCTCAGCTGGGCATCGACGACTACCGCAGTGACGGCCTGCAGTTCTTTACCTGTAAGGCCTGGGATGACAAGGCGACGGAATTCTACCGCTCCCAGGGCGTCCACAACAGCGATGCCCTCATCGGCTTCAACATCGGCAGCGCCGTCCCGCAGAAACGCTGGCCGGCCAAGCGCTTTGCCGCCGTCGCCGATTACTTTGCCCGCCGCGGCTTCAAATGCGTCTTCTTCGGCGGCACTATGGATGAAGACATGGTCAAAGAAGCGACGTCCCAGATGGAATCGGACCCGATCATTGCGACGGGGAAATTCACCATCGGCGAACTGGCATCGGCCATCCGCTGCTGTTCACTGTTCATCACCAACGACAGCGGCCCCATGCACGTCGCCGTCAGCCAGGGCGTCCCTCTGGTCGCCCTCTACGGGCCGAGCAATCCCAAGCTCTACGGCCCCTATACGGACCGGGCCATCGTCCTGGAATCGACGAACCACTATGAAGTGGGCAAGAGCATGAAACAGATTATCCGCGAAGGTAATTATAAAGGTATTTCGGTTATTCCCATGAGCCAGGTCATCGCCGCCGGCGAAGAACTCCTGAGCCGTTATTATGGAAGAAAATAACCCGTATTATATGGAGGTGGAAGGTTATGAAAAAACTTATTATTGCAGCGACCCTGGCCGCATTGACGATTACGTCGGCTGCCATGGCAGCTCCCCTGCGGGATCCTCAGCCCGGTGACCTGAAGGCCAACGCCAACTACGGCTTCGACCAGAAAGAAGGGGGCCGCAGTGCCAAGAGCCGCCTGACCGGTGGCGACGTCACTTACGTCCTGAACAACCGCTGGGATATCCAGTACGTCAACAACTACACCAAAGGCGACAACGACAACAAGATCAATGAAAACTATCTCGTCGGCAATTACCGCTTTACGCCGTACCTGTCGGCCTTTGCCGGCGGCTCCTATGTCAAGACCGAAACGTATAATACGACCAAGTCCTATGGCTATCAGGTAGGCCTCAAAGGCCAGATCCCCCTGGCAGCCCGTTGGCAGGGGTTTGCATCCGTCGGTGTCGGCGATGACGTCAATACCTATGAAGTCGGCGTCGGCTACGACATCACGCCGAACTGGGATGCCCACATCAAATACCGCAGCAGCAGCGTCGACGTCGATAACTACGACGATGATGTCAAAGGCTGGCAGGTCGGTATGGGCTATAAGTTCTGATATTGACAAGGGGCGGATCTGTCCCGTATAATGTACCAATGACATGTGCTGTGGTTGGAAGTCGATGTCAGTCGCAGACCAAGCGATCCACGTAAGGTACCCAAAGCGGTGCTGATCATAGTGCGGCCTAGAAGTAAGACCTGCCGCGGAAATACCGCGAGAGGGCTAGTAGTGGGGGACAACAGTCTATGAGCGAACGTCCCAGCAGGCGAGTGTGGGGGTAAAGACCAGGTCAGGCATGTCAGGAAAAGGGGATTGTCGCATAAAGGCTTTTGCCATCATGCGCAGTCCCTTTTTCTTTATAGTTTGTAGTTTGTAGAAGATGGCCATAAATTTCAAACCATCCCCTAACCCCTAACCCC